>CAZUUQ010000018.1:0-22844 GCA_964622625.1 uncultured Phycisphaeraceae bacterium
ACTTCGTTGATGATGCGGTTGCTGATCGTCGCCAGCACGTCGTAGGGAATCCGCGCCCAGTCGGCCGTCATGAAGTCCTGGCTTTCGACGGCCCGGATGGCGACGACGCTCTCGTACGTGCGACCGTCGCCCATCACGCCCACCGAGCGGATCGGCAGCAGCACGGCGAAGACCTGCGCGGTGCGCCGATACAGATTGCGGGCGGTGATCTCCTCGAGCAGGATTTCGTCCGCCTCGCGCAGCAGGTCGAGTTTCTCGCGCGTGACTTCTTCGAGCACACGGACCGCCAGGCCTGGGCCGGGGAACGGGTGGCGCCAGACCATCGGCTCGGGCAGGCCCAGCACCTGGCCGAGCTGGCGGACCTCGTCCTTGAACAGGGCCCGCAGCGGCTCGATCAGCTCGAAGCCCAGCTCCGCCGGCAGGCCGCCGACGTTGTGGTGCAGCTTGATGTTCGCGGCCGCCCCGGAATAGCCGTGCCCGGACTCGATGACGTCGGGATAGAGCGTCCCCTGGGCCAGGAACTTCGCGTCGGGGAGGTCGGCACTGGCCTGCTTGAAAACATCGATGAACCGGTGGCCGATGCGCCGGCGCTTTTCCTGCGGGTCGGTGATGCCGGCCAGGTCGCCGAGGAACTGGTCGGTCGCGTCGATGACGCGCAGATCGATGTCGAAGTGGCCGCGGAACGTCCGCTCGACCATCTGCCGTTCGTTCTTGCGCAGCAGGCCGTTGTCCACGAAGATGCACGTGGCCTGCTTGCCAATCGCTCGTGCGAGCAAGGCGGCCACGACCGACGAGTCGACTCCGCCCGACAGGCCGCACACCACACGCCCATTGCCGACCTGCTTGCGGATCGCGGCGACGGCCTGATCGACGAAATCACTCATCCGCCACGTGCCGCGGCAGCGACAGATTTCGAAGAGGAAGTTGCGCAGAATGTCGAAGCCGTGCGGCGTGTGCGTGACTTCGGGGTGGAACTGCACGCCGAAAAAAGGCTTGTCCTTGTGCCGCACAGCCGCGTAGGGGCAGGTGGGGGTGGCGGCCAGCGGCAGGAACGAGGGCGGCAACTGTTGCACCTGGTCGCCGTGGCTCATCCAGACGGTCGTCTGGTTGGGCAGCCCGGCGAGCAGGCTGGTGTGATCGGCGACGGTGAGCTTGACCCCGCCGTATTCCCGGGCGGCCGCGTTGTGCACCTCCGCGCCCAGGAGCTGCGCGCCGATCTGCATGCCGTAGCAGATGCCCAGCACCGGCACGCCCAGTTCGAACAGGCGCGGATCGCAGCGCGGCGATCCGTCCTCGTACACACTGGCGGGTCCGCCGCTGAGGATGATGCCTTTGGGCTTCATGGCCGCGAGCTGTTCGACGCGGACGTTCGGTCCCACCAGCAGGCTGAACACGCCGGCCTCGCGGACGCGGCGGGCGATGAGCTGCACATACTGCGAGCCGAAATCCACCACCGGCACGACCTCGTCGTGCACCAGCTCGCGGGCCAGGTCGGCAGCAGGTTGGGTTGACGTCTGGGCCATCGCGCCTCCGCGGGCTTGGGGAGGGAAAGCGGCACTATACCACCGCCCTTCTACAATGACTCAATGCCCCCGTTCGCCGCCATTCTGCTGAGTCTGACCGTCATCGCCGCGGTGCCGCCGCTGACCGACGACCAGACGGCGCAACTGGCCACGGCGACGGACGGGTCGACTGCGTTCGACGAGGCGGCGCTGTATCCACTGCTGATCAACGCGGCCGCGTGGCCCGACCACGAGGCAGCGCCCGCGGGCGCGGTCGTGCCGGACTATGCCGCGCTGGCCGCCGACCCCGATGCGCATCGCGGGGGGTTGTTCCTGATCGAAGGCCGCCTCGCGGCCGCGCCGCGGCCGTTCGGTACGCTCAGCCGATCCGGGCCGTGGGACGCGACGCTGCGCCAGTGGCCGCTGGTGATTGACGACGGCGCGCGGCAGATTGTGCTGGTCTATCTGCTGGACAGTCCAGCCCCGGCCGATCTGCCGGCCGTCGGCAGCCGCGTGCGGACGGCCGGACGGTTCTACAAGATCTGGGCGAGTGAGGATCTGGGCGGCCAGCGGCGCGAGTATCCGACGTTCGTCGGCCGGACGGCCACATGGGAGGCGCGGGTGCGGCCGGACGGCTGGACGATGCTCTTGCCGCTGCTGGGTGCGGTACTCGTGCTGCTGGTGACGTACGTCGTATTGCGGCCGATGCTGACCCGACGCAGGCCGATGCCGCGACCAGCCGAACCGGCCGACCCCGTGACGGAGTATGATCCCGCATTGCCGCGTGACCCGGCCGAGGCCCTGCAGTGTCTGGCTGAACAATCCCGGGTTGCGTCCCAGCGCGAGCAAGAGAGCGACAGCGATGCCCCACGTTGATCTGACCCTGCCCCACCACCACTACGCGGTTCACATCGAGCCGGGCCTGCTGGCCGGACTGGGCCCTGCCGTGCGGGCCGCGGCCGCCCACGACCGGGCGGCCCTGCTCGTGGACGGGTCGATAGCCGACACCTATGGCCCGGTCGCAACCCAGTCACTGCGCGACGCCGGCTACGACGTGATGGTGATTGCCATGCCCGTGGGCGAGAGCCACAAGAACCTCAAGACGGCGGCCGGCATCTACGAGCAACTGGTCACCGCCCGGCTGGAGCGGCGCAGCCCCGTCATCGCCCTGGGCGGCGGCGTGGTGGGCGACACGGCCGGCTTCGTGGCGGCGACGTACCTGCGCGGCGTGCCGTTCGTCCAGTGTCCGACGACGCTGCTGGCGATGGTCGACGCCTCGGTCGGCGGGAAGGTCGGCGTGAATCTGCCGCAGGGCAAGAACCTCGTGGGCGCGTTCTATCAGCCCGTAGTGGTGGTGATTGACACGGACACACTGGCGTCGCTGCCGCCGCGGGAGCTGCGATGCGGCCTGGCCGAGTGCGTCAAGCACGCGGTGATCCGCGACCCGGCCCTGTTCGACTGGCTGGAGCGGCACGTGGACGCCCTGCTGGGGCTGGACCGCGGCGTGCTGGTCGAGCTGGTGGATCGCAACGTGCGGATCAAGGCGACGGTGGTCATGGCCGACGAGAAGGAAACCGGCCAGCGGGCACACCTGAACTTCGGGCACACCTTCGCCCACGCGATCGAATCGACGCAGGGCTATGGCGGGTATCACCACGGCGAGGCGGTGTCGCTGGGCATGGTGGCGGCGTCCCGTCTGGCAGCCGCGCTGGGCATGTGCGACGTGCATGTGTCGCACCGGCTGACGAGTCTGCTGGACCGCATCGGCCTGCCCGTCGAGGCCGCGGAACTGGCGCCGACGCGCCATCTGCTGGCGGCCATGCGCGTCGACAAGAAGGTGGCGGACAACCGCATCCGACTGGTCCTGCCCCAGCGCATCGGTGAGGTGACGATCCGCGGCGACGTCGAGGACGACGCCGTCGCGGCCGCGTGGGACAGCCTGCGCATGAAGGATGTCTGAAAAACACGCAGCGATGCACCGCCGCCCTTATGGCTTGTCGCGCAGCACTTCGTAGATGCGGAACAGCAGGATGACCACTTCCAGGTAGATGCGGATAAACAAGGCCGCTACCAGGAAGATCAGCGGCGAGAAGATCAGCGTCACCACGCCGGAACCCGCGCCGCCCTCAAATGCGGTCACGATGGCCCCCAGCACGCCGAGGCCGGCCAGCACCAGCATCACGACGAACACGACCTGGATGATCCTCGGCGTGATGAACTCACGGAAGGACAGGTCGAACATCGCGCAGAAGAAGCTGGACGCCTGGGCCTTGACCTTCTCAACGGTAGGCGACGGGCCGGGTGTGCCGGGCGGCATGCTGCCGGAAGAACCGGGACCGGACGTGCCTTGAGGTGATGATCCCGTTTGGTTGTCCATTGTCGCTGCCCCCATGATCGAAGTGAGATAGACATGCCGGGACGACGCTCGCCCCGATCGCGTTCCAGTATGCGGCTTTGCCCGTGACGGTCAAGCGGCGTGGTGGAACGCCCTAGGGCCTGAGGCTGGGCATCGCATCCCTGAGGTGCACGTCGCCGCGGATCAGGAACAGCGCGCCGGTGAGCGAGAAGGCGATCTGGTAGAGGCGGATCAGCAGCAGCATGCCGATGATCTGGTTGGCCGTGACGTGGGGAGGGTCGAGCAGCATGGCGATACCCAGGCCTTCCATGACGCCCAGGCCCTGGTAGGTCAGCGGTACGGCACCGGCCATGAACAGCACGGGCAGTACGGTCAGCAGGCGTCCGAGCGGCGCGTCAATGCCAAGGGCCAGTCCCGCCCCGGCCGTGCCGCCGGCCAGCAGCAGGTGCGCGGCCATGCTCAATCCCACCGCCGCCGCCACCGCCCGGCCATGGCGGCGATACGCCAGCAGGGCCGCGTCCACGGCCGCCAGCTTCCCGCGGCCCGGTACGTGCATGCGCCCCAGCACCGCCCCCGCCGCCCGCCGCACCGGCGGCGCCACATACAGGGCCCCCGCGACCAGCACCGCCAGCAGCGCCGCCCACAGCCATGCCGCCACCTGCCGCGCCAGCGGATCGCCCAGCATCAGCAGGCCGCACAGGGCCGCGAACAGCAGCATCCCCATCATGCCGAACAGCCGGTCGGCCGCCACGCTCACCACCGCATCAGCCCGTCGGTCCCCGCGCCGGGCCGCGTAAAGGGCCTTGACCACGTCGCCCCCGGTCGTGCCAGGCATGCAGTAGTTGAAGAAGCTGCCGACCATGTACAGACGAAACGCCTGCCAGTATCCGACTTCCAGTTGCCGCGCCCGCATCAGCGTCCACCAGCGAAGCGCCTGAATCAGATAGACCGGCCCGACCAGCAGCAAGCCCAGCCCCAGCAGTTCGACGCGGGCCTGGCGCAGCATCGTGGCGATCCCCGGCCGCAGACTCAGGCCCGTCGCGTCGTCGCCGAGCCTCGCCGTCGCAATCACCGCGGACGCGGGTTCACCGTCGACGGCCGCCACCTCGACAGCCCACTCGCCCTCCCCACGATGCGTCACGGGCAGGAGAGTCTCCCGCTCGAAGACCACCAGGCCCGATGTCGTCTCGAGTGTCGCGCCCTCCGCCGCGACGACCTGGTCTCGCCACGTCAGCGAGAAGAGAATGTAGCCCACGCCCGCGGCCGCGATGGCGATCCTCAGCATCAGCAGGATGGTCTTGCGCATGTCATGCCCAGGTGCCGGCCGCACCAGCATACGCAGCCGGTGCGTCAGCGTCCCGCCGGACGCGCCAAGTTACACTGTGGCCATGTGGGGCCTACCACCGCCATCGCATGACTGGCCGGCCGACGATCCGCTGACGCCCTTCGTCAACCCGGATGGCGACGATCGTTCGCGCCGCCGGGCGGCTCGACTGCTCTGGCTCACCGGGGCGATCCTGTGCGTGGTGTTCGGCTCGTGTGCCGCTGGCATGTGGATGTTCGACAGCTTCACGCCGGCCGAGGTCGAACAAATACTCCGCAAGTCGCAGACCGGCGACGTCAACACGTTCATGGAGCAGTACCGCCAGGTCGCCCCACACCTGCGAGCGATTGCGGTGATGCTGCTGTTGCTGGGTTTCCTGCCTGGGCTGGCGTATCTGTATTTGGGCTTTCCCGTTCAACGCGGGCGTCGGTCAGCGGCAGTGGCCGCCTTCGTACTCACGGGCACACAGGCGCTGGTCGTGACCCTGATCTGCCTGTTGAACCTGCTGGCAGCGCTGATGACGGGCAATCCGGGCGGGGCCACCATGACGGTGCTGATCTGGGGTTCCCTGGCCGGCCTGCTGGCTTACACCGCATGGACACTGCTTCGCGTCGTGCGGTCGCGGGCCGCCCCGGCGGGAACCGACCCACCCGACGGCCGCGAGCCTTGGGACCGCTGGTGACGCACGCCCTCGCATGGCCAACATCGATCCACAATCCGTCACTCTGCCCGGGCCGCGGCCCTTGACCCGCGGCGCCGGACTGGTGCTGCAAGTCGTCGGGGGCGTGTTGCTGCTTGGCGGCTGCTGTGTGTGCGGTACGGCCGGCATGTGGGATCCGGTGATCTCGCGCGGCGAGGCGGTGCAGGTTGCCGAAGGCGGCGCTGCGGTTTTGGCCGACCCCGGCCGCCTGGGCGCGATGCTCACGGTCATGTTCGCGACGGTCGGCGGTCTGGCGATGCTTGTCTTCGGCCTGGGGATGCAGCAGGATCGTCGGCGGGCGGCGCCGGCGGCGACACTGAGCATGATGATTCTGCTGCTGGTGCTGATTGCCGCGGGCGTGGGACTGTGGACGGGAAGCGGACCCTGGGCGTTGCGCCTGGCCAATACCGCACTGGTACTGGTAACGGTGATGCTGACGGTGCTGTGCGTGGCCGCATGCCGCGAGGTGCGGGCCGACCCGCCGCCCGACGGCCCGACGATCCTGCCGCCCGACGCTGATCTCGACGCCCTCAAAGCCGAAGCCCGCGGCCGCATGTCGCGGTGAATGTCACATGGCCGGGACAGGTAATAGAATGACCGTCATGCCCCGTCCCCGTCCATGCTCGATGGCCGTGCTGTTGGCTGCTCTGGCGGCCGCGATTTTCGCGCCCGCGGCCCACAGCCTTGACGACGCCCTGTGGCACGACGCCCAGGCCGCCATCGCCCGCGGCATCGACTACCTGCGCTCCACGCAGAACGACGACGGGAGCTGGTCGCCCCAGCCCGGGCCGGCCATCACAGCCATGATCCTCGGCCTCATGCTCGATCAGCCATCGATCACCGTCGACGACCCAGCCGTCGCCCGCGCTCTCCAGCGCGTGCTGGCCGCGGCCCGGCCTGACGGCGGACTGCACGACGGCATCCTCGAAAACTACAACACCGCCATCTGCCTCTCCGCGCTCGCCCGCCTCAACCACCGCCCCGACGTCGCCGCCGTCATCCAGCGCGGCGAGCAGTACCTGCGATCGCTGCAATGGATTGGCCAGGACGATCCCACCGGCTTGCCCACCAACAGCAGCCATCCCTTCCACGGCGGGGCCGGCTACGGGCAGCACGGCCGACCCGACGGCTCCAACACGCAGATGTTCGTCCAGGCCATGCAGGACATGGGCGTGGACTGCGATGATCCGGCCTTCGTCGGCGCCGTCGCGTTTTTCACGCGCCTCCAGGGCGTGCCGCAGAATGACCTGCTGGCCGACAAGATCGCGCCCGACGGCGGAGCCATCTACGCCACCAGCCTCGACAAGGACCATATCGGCACGCCCCAGTCCATGGCCGGGTCGTACATTGACGAGCAGGGTGTCAGCCGCCTGCGAACCTATGGCTCAATGACCTATGCCCTGTTCAAGACTTACGTCTACGCACAACTCGACCGCGACGACCCGCGCGTCGCCGCCGCGTGGGACTGGATCAGCCGCCACTACACCGTCGAGCACAACCCCGGCATGCCTGACGAGCAGAAAATGCAGGGGTACTACTACTACCTCGTCACCATGGCCCGCGCGCTGGATGCATGGGGTCAGGAGATCATCACCGACCCTCGCGGCGGCGACCACCGCTGGCGCGACGACCTCGTGCGACAACTGCTCAGCCTCCAGCAGCCCGACGGCTCATGGGTCAATGAGTCCGACCGCTGGATGGAAGGCGATCGCAACCTCGTCACCGCCTACGCACTGATCGCCCTCACCGCCGCGGCACGGTAACCGCGATTGCCGACTGAATTTCATCAAAGGTCACCTCATGGCTCACACGCGCACGGGCAATTTCCCCATCGGCTTTCGCCGCGGCTGGAGCGACTGGCAGCGGGACATGGCAACGCTGATCGCCTTCGCCCGCGACCACGATTTCGCGTGCCTGGACTTCGGGCCGATCACCGCGGACGAACTGCGGCCGGTATTCGATGCCGGGCTGAAGGTCGGCTCGGTGGACCTGCGACAGTGGCCCGACCTTGCCTCCGCCGACGCGGGCAAACGCCAGGCGGCCATCGACGCCAACCTCGCCATGACCGGGCCGCTGATCGCCGCCGGTGTGACCAACTTCTTCGCCGTCGTCGTACCGGAGGACAAAACCCGCAAGCGCCGCGAGTCGTTCGATTTCGCCGTGCAGGGCTATGCCGCTCTGGGGCAAAAGCTCGCGGCCCTGGGCGGGCGGGTCGTGCTCGAAGGCTGGCCCGGCAACGGGGAAAATCTCGCCTGCACGCCGGCCGACCTGCGCGCGTTCTTCCACGCGGCCGGCTGCGACGCCCTGGGCGTGAACTTCGACCCCTCGCACCTGATCCGCATGGGCATCGACCCCGTGCGCTTCGTCGACGAGTTCGCCCAGCGCATTTTCCACGTGCACGGCAAGGACACGGAGATACTCGACGACGAGCTTTACGAGCACGGGAACCACCAGCCCGCGACGTTCGCCACACCGCACGGCTTCGGCCGCCACCACTGGCGCTACACGCTGCCCGGCCACGGCTGCGCCCGCTGGGGTCGGCTGCTGCGGACGCTGCACGAGGCGGGCTACAAGGGGGCTGCCTGCATTGAACTGGAAGACGAGAACTTCAACGGCTCGCAGGAAGGCGAACAGCGCGGCCTGATCGCCTCACGCGATTTTCTCGCCAGCGTCTGACGCCTTTTTCATCGCACGTCGATGGGCATCATGCCCTGTTCGTCCGGCACACCGAAACGCACCGTCGCGCCGGCGTAACGCAGCGTCATGACATTCGGATCACCCAGCAGCGGTTCCAGCCGCTGCCGCACGCGCGGATGCAGCACGTCATCACTGACGATCCACGCTCCATCGCCGGCCCGATGCTCAGTGAACGGCTCGCGTGCTTCGCGCGGACGCAGCGCTGCGGGCGCCAGGTGCGACGGCGTCACCACCACCAGCCCGCCCCGCACCAGCGCATCCAGCGTCGCCAGCACCGACGGCTGCACGCATACACCGCTGAGAAACACCAGCCGCGTGCCCTCATACAATGCCGGATCGTCGGCCCGATGGTCGTACAGCGCGACGCTGTCGGTCGGGATGTGGAAGCGGAACGGCAGTCCCTTGTACCCCTCGGCATGCCAGGTCAGGCCGGTGGCGGGAATCGCCCCGCGGCTCACGACGTGCCAGATCTTCAGCCAATGGCGCGTGCGCTCATCCGGCAGCAGATTGGCCGCGCCGTACAGCGTGCCGGAAATGTAACCCGCCCGCGGCGTCTGGCCCCAGTCGCTGTCGGGAAAGCGCACGATCGCGATGGCCGGACGATACGCGGCCGCACTGATCGCCGCCGGCCGGGGATGGGCCGGTACATACTCTCGCACGAACCAGCGCACCACCTCGCCCCAGGGCGTGAACGTCAGCGCCCCCCTGCCATCGGCCTCATATAGCGTTCGATTCTGGAAGTTGAGATTCTCCACGTACGCCAGATCGCAGCCACTCCAGTAGGCATACAGCAGCGCGCTGCGCAGCCGCGCCGCACCGTGCCCCGGCCAGCCGGGATCGCTGCCCGCCCACAGGTCCAGGCACGCGCCGTACACCGTGCCGTACTGCCGGGCCGCCCCCAGCGCCATGGCCGCGAACGCCGGTGTCACCGACTCCTTGAGGTACTTGGGAAACGGGCTGATCCCCGCCCGGGCGAACAACGAGCCGAGCACGGGAAACACCTGCTCGGTGCAGATGATCGGCCGCGCGTCATTCATCGAGTGCGCGTCGAGCGTCAGCGGACCGTAGCACGCGGCCCGCAGCGCCCGCATATTGTGCAGGTTGCCTTCATACGCCTCTGTCAGCGTGCAGCCGTCGGCATCGAAGAAGTGCGGGCGCACCCGGCCGCGTTCATCAACGTTCGATTGACCCCGCTGCGCCGCCGTCACCCACACGCCGTTGCTGATCCAGTGCTCCGCCTCGTCGTAACAGACGCCCATGAACCGCGGCGACGCGGCGCAGGCCGCCACCCATTCAGCCGGCGGCTGAAAAAAGAAGCCCGGCCTTCGATACGGCCCATCCGGCTCGGCCGCGCCGGCGGGGCGATCGGTGTTCTCCTGGTTCATGAAGAAGCCGCGCCCACTGCTCTCCGCCCAGCGTGCCACCGCCTCGACATCCTCGACCCGCGGCGGGCCGTAGATGTGATGCATCAGGAAATCGAAACCCAGGCGCGCGATGGCGGCCCGCATCGCGGGATCCTGGTAGACATGCTGCTTCTTGCCGGGGTCGCAGACGCCCAGCGGCATCGGTCGGGTCATGGCGAACATACTCATCGCGGGGCGCCGCGGCGATCAGGGCTGGGCTGGGCGCGACGACGAAACAGCGGCCATCTTCACCGCCAGGCGGATTGCCGCCTTCATGCTGCCCGCGTCGGCTTTGTTGCGGCCGACGATATCGAACGCGGTGCCGTGGTCAACGCTGGTGCGGATGACCGGCAGGCCCAGCGTCACGTTCACCGCCTCATCGAAGCCCAGCAGCTTCACGGGAATCAGCCCCTGATCGTGGTACATCGCCACCACCAGGTCATACCTGCGCCCATGCACCGCCTGGTGGAAAACCGTGTCAGCCGGGAACGGGCCATGCGCGTCGATGCCCTGGTGCCGGGCCATGTCGATCGCCGGCTTGATGACCCGCTGCTCCTCGTCGCCGAAGCGCCCGTCCTCGGAGGCATGGGGATTCAACCCGCACACCGCCACACGTGGCTTCTCGATGCCCAGCCGCACGCACGCCTGCGCCCCCAGGTCGATCGGATCGAACACGGCGCCGATGGTCAGCACATTGCGCACATCCATCAGCGGCAGATGCACCGTCGCCAGCGCGACGTTGAGCTTCGGCGAGGCGAACATCATGACCACGCGGCGGGACCTGGTGCGCTGGGCCAGGAACTCCGTGTGCCCGGGAAACTTGCAGCCGGCCATCTGCCATGAAGTTTTGCTGATCGGCCCGGTGACGACCGCGTCGAGGCGCAGCGGATCGCCCTCGGGGCGCATCGCGGCCGCCACCGCATCGTCGAGAAAGCGCAGACTCGCCTGTCCGCCCTGCCGCGTCGGCCGCGCCACCGCCTGACCGAGCATGGAATATTCGTCGTAGTCCAGCACGACCACGTCGTGCACCAGACCGTAGTCCGCCCGCGGCGAGTCGTGCTGCAGCCGCCACCAGTACGTCTCGATTTCCGCCAGGTCGGCGCTGTAGGCGATCATCTCGTTGAGGCCGAAGATCACGAACCGCGCCAGTTTCCGCACCGCCGGATCAGCCAGGGCCTTGACAACGACCTCCGCGCCGATGCCGGCCGGCTCGCCCATGGTGATGCCGATGAGCGGCCGCCTGTTATCCGCGCCGCTGCCCGCGTCAGAACCCGCATTGTGCGCGCGTTGCGCCATGCCACCATCCTAGCAGCCGCCCCCGCATGACCGGCGTACCGTCATTGGGCATCGGCCCACCGCGGACGTAACATAATGCGATGGGCCAGGCCAGTGGACAGCGAAATCAGCGGCCTTTGAAGGTGGCGGTGGTGGGCGTCGGGCGCATGGGCCGCCACCATGCACGCACCTACAGCCGCCTGCCGCAGGCGCAGTTGCTCGCGGTGGTCGACACCAATGCCGAGCGCGGCGGCGACGTGGCTGAGGACACCGGCTGCGCCGCCTGTGCCAGCGTTGACGAACTGCTGGCCCGCCATCCCGATCTCGACGCCGTCACCGTGGCCGTACCCACCGTCGCCCACCGGATCGTCGCCGCCCCCCTGCTGAAGCGCGGCATCGCCTGCCTGATCGAAAAGCCGCTGGCCGCGACGGTCGACGACGCGGCCGCCCTCGCCCACCTGGCCGAGGAGAGCCACGCCCTGCTCCAGGTCGGACACACCGAACGATTCAACCCGGCCGTACGCCAGGTGCTGGGCATGGACATCACCGCCCGTTTCATCGAAGTCCACCGCGTCAGCCCCCTGACCTTCCGCTCACTGGACGTCGGTGTGGTCATGGACATGATGATCCACGACCTGGACATCGTGCTCACGCTGGCTGGCTGCCCGCTGCGCCAGGTGGACGCCACCGGCGTGTGCGTCATCGGCGAGCACGAGGACGTGGCCCACGCGCGACTGGTGTTCGAAACCGGCTGCGTGGCCAATCTCACCGCCAGCCGCCTGGCCCTCAAGACCGAACGCAAGATGCGCATCTTCAGCGAGTCGGCCTACGTGAGCATGGACTACCAGAAACGCGACGGCCTGGTGATCCGCAAGTCGGACAATGCCGCGGCCCTCGCCGAGGCCCGGCGCGAGCTGGCCAGCGGCAGCGACCTGTCGCAGATCGACTACTCCAAGCTCGTTCACGTGCACCAGTTGATGATGAACGGCGAGGGCGGGTTGCACGCCGACGACGTGGAACAGGATCCCCTGACGGCTGAACTGGGCAGCTTCCTCGACGCGGTGCGCGACGGCCGGCGGCCCGTGGTCGATGCCCGTGCCGGCTGCGCCGCGGTGGAGGCTGCCCATCGCGTACTCGAATCGATCCGCACCCACCGCTGGGAGGGGCTGGCCCAACCAGCCGTCTAAACCACACTTCTGCCGCGCTGCCGTGTTCCTACCGATATTCCCCGACATGCTGATGCTGGCCTTTCTGCCCGTGCTGCTGCTGGCCAGCGCCTTCATCAGCGGCTCGGAAACCGCCCTGTTCAGCCTCAGCGCCCACCAGCGCCTGGCACTGGCCCGCCGCGGCAACATGGCCGGCCACGCCGTCGCCATCCTCCTGGCCGAGACGCGGGACCTGCTGATCACGCTGATGCTCTGCAACATGATCGCCAACGTGCTGTTCTTCGTGATCAGCACCGTACTGCTGCTGCGGGTGGAACACCGAGGAGACGCCCCCGCAGCCGTACTGGCGGCGCTGAGTCTCGGCTCGCTGGTGACGCTCATCCTCGTGGGCGAAGTGCTGCCCAAACTCGTGGCCAACCGCCTGCCCGCCGCCTGGGCCGCCATCGCCGCCGTACCCCTGCTGACCATCCACCGTGCCATCGCACCGCTGCGCCTGGTGCTGCGCCCGCTGGTCATCACGCCGCTGGCGCGACTCATTGCCCCCTCGCAGCGGCCCGGCGAATTGTCGGCCCAGGAGCTCACCCGCCTGCTCGAACTCAGCGCGCATCGCGGCGTCATCCACCCGGAAGAGGAGGACATGCTCCACGGCGTGCTCGACCTGGGCCGCCTGCGCGTGCGCGACATCATGACCCCGCGCGTCGATCTGGTGACCTTCGAGATCCACCGCCCTGTGGCCGAGCTCCTGGACCTGATCCGCGCCGCCCGCCGCAGCCACATCCCCGTCTACGACGGCGATCTGGACAACGTGGTGGGTATGGTCGAGGCCCGGCAGATCATGCTGCGCCGCCCCGCCGATGCCGCGCAGTTGAAACGCCTGATCCGCCAAGTCGCCTTCGTGCCCGAGCTGCAGCGGGCCGACCGCCTGCTGATGGAGTTCCGCAAGCGCGGCCACAACCTGGCCATTGCTGTGGACGAGTACGGCGGCACGGCCGGCCTGGTCACCCTCGAGGACGTGGCCGAGGAGATGGTCGGCGACATGCCCGGCGAAGGCGATCACCGCGGACCGGATATCGAGCAACTGCCCGACGGCAGCTTCCGCGTGGCCGCCGGACTGTCCGTGCAGGACTGGATCGGCAGCCTCGGCATCCAGCGTCCGTCGGTCGACGCGGTCACGCTCGGCGGGCTGGTCATGGCCCGCCTCGGCCGCCTGCCGCGGGTCGGCGACATCGTGCGCGAAGGGAACCTGCTGCTCGAAGTCGAGACCATGGATCGCCGACGGATCCAAGGCCTGCGCGTACGCCTGGCACATGCCGATCCCGCGCCCGCCAAGGGGGGAAAGAGCGCATGAGCACTGCCGCCGCCGGCTTCTGGATCGCCGCCATGCTGACGGGCTTTGTGCTCAGCGCCATCTATTCCGGCGTCGAGACCGGCGTCTACAGCCTCAACCGCATCCGTCTGGAGATTCTGGCCGAGCACGGCCGCCCGGCCGCGAAGCGCCTGCGCCGCCTGCTGGCTGATCCCAATGCCCTGCTCAGCACCCTGCTGATCGGCAACAACCTGGTCAACTACATGGGCACCTCAAGCCTGGCCGTGCTGCTCGAAAGCCGCGGTATGGGCGTCGCCCAGGTCATCACCGTCAACGTGCTCATTGCCGTCAGTGTGCTCTTTGTCTTCGGCGAGACCCTGCCCAAAGACTACTTCGCCGCCCACAGCGACACGGCCACCTACCGTTTTGCCGGCTTCCTGGACTGGTCGCGGCGACTGTTCCTGTACACCGGTCTGCTGCCGCTGGTCGTCGGCTTCAGCCGCGCGGTCACCGCCGCGATTCACGGCCCGGCCATACTCGGCACAATCCATCCCCGCCGCCAGGTCTTCCAGTACCTGCGCGAGGGCGTCGGCAAGGGCCTGCTCAGCGATGAGCAAACCTCGATCGCCCAGCGCGTGCTGGCCCTGGGCAATCGCCGCGTCGGCGACGAGATGGTCCCCTGGGCCCAGGTCATCACTGTGCCCCTCGACGCTCCGATCAGCGCGGTGTGGGAACTGGCCGACCGCACCAGCCGCTCACGCTTTCCCGTTGTCGACAAGGCCGGTCAGGTGCGCGGCATCCTTCACGTCCTCGACGTGCTGGCCCATGACCGCGACAACTGCCCGCCCCTGCGCGACCTGTTGAGCCCCGCGGTCACCCTCGACGCCGACGCTTCCCTGCGTGCCGGCCTGAGCCACCTGCAGGAACGCCGCGTGCACATGGCCATCGTCGTGCGAACCGTCAACGCAACCGACGGACCGCGCCAGCAGCCGGTCGGCATCGTCACCCCCAAGGACCTGGTCGAAACCATCACCGGCGAATTGACGAGCTGGTAGCCGAACCAATCTCAGGGACGCCCGTGCACTGGTCCACCGCCGACATCGCCGACGCCGTGGCCGACGGCCTGTGCCGGCGGGCGGCGCAGGACGAGCTTGAACAAGCTGTCTACGGCTTCGACGCCCTGGATGAACTGGGGCTGCATCCGCTGATCCAGCAGGCCCTGCGCGACGCGGGCTACGGCGTGTGGCCCGAGCAGCGCTATCCCGACGACCAGCTTCGCCCCCGCCGCAGCGAAGGCAAGCGCTGCGACCTGGTCCTCACCCGCGACGACCTGCCCCTGCGCGACCCGCTGATCCGCGGCACGCTCTTCGACCAACAGCCCGCGACCGACCCGCAGGACGCCTACTGGCTGGAGATCAAGACCGTCGCCCAGTTCGAAACCGGCGGCCCGTTCGCCCGCTACAGCGCCGAGCTGCTGGCGCCCGTCGCCCAGGACGTGCGGAAAATCTGGTCCGATTCGGTGATCCGCCACGGCGGACTGCTGCTGGTGCTGTTCACCCAGAATCGCGAGTGGGCCGAACACGACCTGGCGGTCTGGCATGACCGCTGTCTGCAGCGCGGCCTGCCGGCGGCGCCGGCGGTGGTTCGCGGCCTGCCGATCACCGATCGCATCGGCAACGCCTGGTGCGCCGCGGCCGTGTTCGGCATCCGCGGGGCATGACATGCGGGGCCGCTAGTCGGGCAGGACCGCCCAGAGAATTTCGTCGTTGCGATAGCGGGCGCGATCCGGATGGTTGCTGTCCTCGCGCACGCGGCGCTCGATCAAATCGCCCTCGTCCAGGTTGGCGAACAATCCGCGGATATCGGAGCCGATGCCGTCCAACTGGCTCGTTTCGTTCAAATCCACCAGCGCTGCCCCGGTGCTGAAGTCGATCCGGGCGCTCTGATCGCCGATGCGGAGGGTGCGCGGCCCGCCCACAACATCACCCGGATGCAGGCCCGTGAACGTCGCCGATCTCTGGACGCCGCCGTAAAGGCGAAAGACTTCCAGTTCCGCGGTGTTCTGCTCCGCCGACGCGCCAACCAGGAAGAACCGCACGAACGGGTCGATCTCCACTGGATCGGACCAGTCGCTGGGCTGCGAGCGGACGGCCACGATGTCAGCCTGCGCCCGCTGTTCGACGGCCAGATTCTGTTGACGACGGAAGAGCGGATTGAGCACGTCAATTACCACGCGGTAGCGATACGTCGCACCGGGCTCCACCGTGATGTCGTGAACCCAGAATCGCATCTGCTGCGTCGCTTCCGACTGGCCCGCGTCGGCGGCCACCGGGGTACCGGGGCTGGGAGCAGGTGCCGAGCCGGTCTGCTGCCGCAGAAACTCCGCATACGAGGCCTCGATGTCCTCCATGGTCGGCACATAGTCGCCCGACGTCGGCGGCGCCTGGGGGGCGGCGCGCCCTGGCCGACCCGTCTGCTGCGCCTGCGCGGGCACCTCGAAGCCCTCCCGCACCGGGCTGAGCAGCGCCTGACGCTCAGCCAGCTTCTGATCACGTTCCTGACGCATCTGGGCGAGCTGCTCCTCGGGCGTCTGACGGCGAGACGACGGCCGCGGCGTGCTGCCCGGCGGCATGCCCGGATCCAACAGACGGCCCAGATCCTCGTTCGGGTCGGGAAGTGGCGACGGTGTCGGCGTCGAACGCGTCGGTGTGTCGGATCGGCTGGCCTGACGATCCAGCGTCCGCTGCATGGTGTCAATCCGGCGCGTCAGCAGTTCAATGTCCCGGTTGAGCTGCGACAGGCGTTCGTGCTGCTCGGCGCTGAGCACCGCGTCCGCCTCATCGGGGGCGCGCCACGGCGGCCCCTGGCCCGAAGCCAGCGGCACGAACGCGGGACGCAGAATCTCCTCCTGCCGATCGGTGATCGATCTGTGGATTGCGTCCGCCTCGCCGCGGCTGGCGCTTTCCACGCCCCGCAGCGAGAACTGGCCTGGAAGCGGCTCAATCAGCGTCGTCTCGCCCCATGTCCGTTCCGCCGGCAACCAGCGCTGACGTTCCAGGCGCACGTCCACGGCGTACAGTGAAGACCGCTGCCAGGCCCCGGGCATCGTCCGCCCCTGCCCCACCGAATCCATCGCGCGCAACCACGCCTCAACGTCAAACTGACCGCCCACGGACACGTAGTGAAAATCCCGCGGCTGGCGATCGCCCACCAGGGCCACCAGACGCTCAAGCTCGACCGGACTGATCTGCTCGTCCAGCACGCCGTTGCCCGCGCGCGCCCGCACCGTGGTCGGTGCCGGCGGCGTCGGCACCGCGTACTCGATGTCCTCCACCGACTCCGCGGCGATGTCACGCTGCGAAATGCCCATTTGCGCCAGCGGCACCGACACGCCCGTATTCGCAACCACCGAGCGATCCAGACGCTGAAGGAAATCCTGCGTGTAGTCCGGCACACTGAAGTCGGCCAGCAGTTCCGGAACCCGTTCGGCATTCAACTGCGAGCGCAGTCGGTTCGCCTGCTCCAGCACGCGGTCGGCCACCGCGGCCGGCGTCACCGTGTCACGCCCCGTCCCGACGGTCACCGCATAGGGATTGCCTGCCGAGTAACGCCAGATCAGGAACCCGCCTATGACAAGCGCGGCCGCCACCGCGAGTTTGTCCACGTGTTGAACCAACTGTCCCAGGCCTTTGACGTTCATGATCTTCAACCTCCATGCCGTCGCATCGTCACAAGGTCGGCCTCTCGCATCGTCCGGCCATTCCGCAGCCGCCCTGGTTAACCGGCCGAATCCGCGCTCGCCGGCTCAAGATCCACCGCGCCGATGCGCTGACGCACCGTGAAGGGCATCAGGTCATTGGTCCAGTGCCGCAGCCAGACCGTCTCAATGAGAATATTCGCCTCCACCGCATCGCCCGACCCGTAGACGTAGCCTTCACGCAACGCCTCGTATTCGTCAACGTCGACCACAATGACCTTCAGCACCGTCATGAAGTTCACCCGGGCCAGGTTGTCCAGCATCTGCGGCAGACGGGCTGAATCCACCACCACCGTCAGCCACGCATGACGGACATCATAAAACTGCGTGCATATGCGGCCGGTGTGCCCGACGGTGTAATCGCGGGCCGGCAGGTCCAGCGGTGTGATGGTCTGCTCCACCTGGGGCTCAGCGGCCGACGTGCTCGGCCCGCCGTCCGCGGGCGGCGGCCGCACCCCCCCATCCATATCGGGCGGCGGCGGCAGCGCCCCGGCCATCATCTGCTCCATGGTCATGCCGCCGAACGTGCCCCCGGCAGCGCTGCCCCCGCGCGAACGCGCCCCTCCGCGCGCCACGGACGCCGCGCCCTGGCCGGCAATGCCGCCCGATGTGTCGATCCCCACGTAACCATCCAGCACGTCGATCTTCACCAGACGCTTGACCGGCATCATCGTCACGTCGTACGTCGGATTGTCCACCCGGTTGGTCCGCGCGATCGCCTCGACGATATCCTGCTGAATCCACAGCGAAAGCTGCGATTCCCACAACGCCTCCATCGACGGAATGCTCGCCTGCGACGCCCAGCCGTCGATATCGAACGGCGACAGTCCGGTGGGACTGGTCTCCGCATATATATGGATGCTTCGCGCCCGGCGCACCAACAGCTCTTTGACCCGCTGCTGACGCCGCTCACGAAGCGCTTCGACCATCTCCGGCGACGTGCTGGTCAGGGCCGCCGAACCGAACTCCGCCGCAAACTCCTGCTCCGCCTTCACGATCTCCTCGTTGATCTCCGCCGTCGACGGCGGCGTGCCCGCGTTCAGGCGCGGCAACGCGGCTTCCGGACGGTATTCCTCCAGCATGCTCCGGAACGACTGAAGGTAACGCTCGCGCGCCAGCACCGGACGACTCTCGTCCACAGGCCTGGGAAACAGGCCATCGATCATCGGTTGATGACCCGCGGCGTTGAACGCCATCGCCTGTTCGAAGATCGCCCGGTATTCGTCGTTCACCCGGCGATTGATCCAACCCCGACGCTCGATCGCCGAGGAATTAATCACCATCGACACAGACTCGCCCGTGCCGTCCGCGGTGCGCGGCGGGAGCGTCACCGTGCGACTGAGATACTGGTCGATCTGGCGCAAGTGCGTGTTCGCGTCGGTCTGCACTTTCTGGCGGAAATCCGCCCCGGGCCGCAGCACCATCACCGGCCAGAGGATCAGGCACAACACCACCGCCGCGACCGCTCCCACCGTCAGCGGGTTCTGCTTCGCCCAGTCCAGCGCGCGCTGCAGATACATCATGACCGGTCCTCCTCGCCGCCGACGACGGGGGCTTGTTCGGCCTCGGATGCCGCGGGACGCCCACCCGGAGCGTCCGGGCGGAACAGCACGTCTTCCGCCTGCCGCGCCTGCTCCGGCGGCAGCAGTTCCACGGTCCATTGCACTTCAAATCGCCAGTCCGTGTCCCGCGGTTCCTCGGCCAGTGGCCGCCGGGGAAACATCTCATCCAGAGCGGTTGTCGACTGACGTCGTGAGCCGCCCATGACATCCGGTGGAGGCATGAGGCTCCCCGGGGGGTAGCCGCCCGTCGGCAGGCCCGCCGTCGTCCGTTGTACGCTCGGAGCCGCCACCTTCTCGAATGTTTCCAGCGGCCCGCCCACCAGTTGGATCCGGTACGGTCGATCCTTGCGCTCCGCGTTGTCGCGCAGCCACTTGATGAACGTGTCGGTGAAGAACGTCACCCCGTCCTTGTGCGGCGTCGTGCCGGTGACTCGGATGCGAAAGGCCGGCGCATGGCCCTGGCCCGCGGACCAGGGATCCAGCGGCCAAGTCTCATCGCGCCCACGCGCAACCGGCGCCGCGCCCGTCGCACGACCGGAGCCGACCAGATAGTCCGCCTGCATCGACGTGATGTAGATCTGCCGACGCTGCGAACGCGGGATCGACGCGATCTTCTCGTAATCCGCCGAAAGCGTCTCCGGCTGCGGATCAGCGGCCAGCTTCGCCAGTTGAAGGTCCATCAGCAGCAGCGGCCAGAGGCTCTTGCCGTCCAGCAGCTCGCGGACGCCGTCGATCTTCTCCCGGGGGTCGGCCTCCTCGGCCACCTGACGCCACTGGGCGTCCAGGTCGCGGGCCTGGTTCACCACGGTGTTCACTTCGGCAAACCGGCCGGGGTCATACTGGCCTCGGGCCTGCCACAGCGTGAGAATGTTCAAGCCCACAGCCAGCAGGATGATCGCCGCCGCGGCCGCGAACATCGGCTGCTTGGCCTTCCACATCCGCGCCTGGCGCACGGCCGCCGGCAGAAGATTCACGCGCACCTTCGCCTCGCCCAGACCCTGCAGCGCCAGCCCGTAAGCCGTCGCCAGGTTCATCGCCGACTCGGCAAACTCCGCCTCGTCCTTGCCCGTCACCGCGATGCGGTTGAAGCCGCCCAGACGTTGCACGTCCATCTGCAATTGCTGCTTGAGAAACTTCGTCAACCCCGGCAGGCGGAACGTCGAGCCCACCCCGATCATCTTCGCCAGCCGCGCGTTGCGCTTGAGACTCTGGAAATAACCCAGCGAGCGCTGAAGCTCCTGCACCAGGTCGGCGAAGACCGGACGCATCGCCTGAAATATCTGCCGGGCGTACTTGCTCGTCGCCGCCTCCCGCTTGAGCTTCTCCGCCTTCGGAAAACTCAGCTTGAAGGCCTTGACCAGCGCTTCGGTGAAATCGTTGCCGCCGATCTGAAGGGTGCGGATCCAGATCGCACCCTCCCACACCACCACCACGTCCGTGCTCGTCGAGCCGATGTCCACGAACACCATGCCGTCACCGCCCGCCTCCACCTCCTGGTCGTAAACCAGCGCGTTGAACACCGCCACCGGCGAAAGCGTCACCCCGTCCACCTTCAGCCCCACCGCTTCGTAGTTCTGAAGGAAGCGCGACACCCGCTCCTTGCCCATCGCGAAGATGCCCACCTCGATGTCCGGCGAGTCAGGCTGCTGAAATACCTGGTAGTCCCACTCCACCTGGTCGATCGGGAACGGAATCTGCTGCACCGCCTCGAATTTGACGATGTCCGCAACCTTCTTGGGTTCCACCGGCGGCAGCTTGGCGAAGCGGGCGAAACCCACGTGCCCCGGCACAGCCACCCACACCGCGCTGCGGCGCATGTCGTGACGCTGCATGAACTGGTCGAGCTGCACCTGGATCTGTTCGTCCACGTCGATGTCCGGCGTGGTCAGCACCTGCTTGAACGGCAGCACGTCGTGCTCCGCCAGGCTGATCTTGCCGCCCTTGCGGACCAGACGCACCGCCTTGATCGCATCCGCGCCGACTTCGATGCCCCAACAGTCATTTTTCGCCATCGCGCTGCTCCGCCTAAGCCGCACCCCAACCCGCCAAGGTGCGGATCAACCCGTTCATCATCCCCCAAATCTGACGTTTCCGCTGCCCTTCAGGTTCCCCGGATTCTCCCCGCACCGCGGATTCAATGTTTCCATTCTCCGGTAGCCGCGCCCGCGCCCACGTCGGATGGGCACAGCCCGAAACGATGGTCGCCGCCTCTGTCCATCCATATGAACCGGCGAGTGAACCGTCGAGGGTTGGCCGGGGCTGGTAACTGGCGGCTGGGGGCCGGGGAGTCGGAGGCGGGAGGTTCAGGGTCGGGGCCGCAGCACCAGGGGAACAGCCGGCAGCTTCCTACCGTTCCCAGCCAAATCATAGGGCATTAGACCGCACAGCCTCCACCCGGTCAAGACAATGCCGGACGCTGCAAACCCCTGCAACACAGCCGCCCCACCGTTTGCCCACCTGTCGGCCGCCGCGTAAAATGACCGCTTCGTGCGGGGCCGTAGCTCAACTGGGAGAGCGCTACGTTCGCAATGTAGAGGTTAGGGGTTCGATCCCCCTCGGCTCCATTCCCACTTCGCCCGGTCAATCCGCCCCCCAGGCGGGCTCTTTCAGGGCTGCACTCTCGACTTTGAGCGTCGTTCCCACTGCCGAACCCGGCTCAGTCGCGGCCGAGGTACTGCCCCATCGCCTGCCAGCCCAGGTCGGCGTAGTAGCGGTGGCCTTCGGGACCGACCACGAGGCGACAATTGCCCGGCGCGCCGGCCGCGGCGTAGATCTTCTTCAGACGGGCGAACTCGCTGCGCGTGGCCTTGATCGGAAAGATCGGATCGACCGCTCCGGCCACCACCACCACCGGACGCGGGGCGAACAGACCCATGATGTCGGCATGCTCGGCTTCGAGCAGCAGGTTGGGCACGTAGTTGCACATGCAGTGGTAGAGCGACATGATCGACGCTTCGAAGCTGCAGAAGTAGCACGAAGGCAGGGCGAAGCGCACCTTGCCCGGCAGCAGGGCGGCCGCGAACATCGTGGCCGTGCCCCCGCCGCTGTTGCCCATCACCCCGACCTTGTTCATCCGCATGTCGCCGCGGGCCTTGAGATAGTCGATGCCCCGGGCGATGTCGTACACCCGCTCGCCCAGCAGCGTGCGCCCGAGCATCATCGCGTGCATCGACGCGTCGTGGCACCAGCTCTGGCCCTCGCGGTTGATCAGCGTCTCGTGCCGCAGACCAAAGGCGCGCTGCTCGATGCACAGCCCCGCCATGCCGCGGGCCATGCACTGAAGTCCGTAGTCGCGGTCGCCGTCGGTGGCCGGTGAGGGCGCATCACCGTCACGGTCGTCGCTGAGCGGTTCGCGGCCGATGGACCAGGCGGCCCCCGGCGCGTGGCCCTGGACGCAGACCCACGGCACATAGGGCGGCTTGCCGTTCCGCGGCAGACACAGGTAGGCCGGCATGTCGCTGCCCGGCTCGGTGCGGATCACCAGTTTTTCGATGCTGCCGAGCCTGTGCTCCTGCTTCCAGATCGACCAGACCTTGGGCGGCTTGTCGGGCCGGGGCATGCGGGCGTAGCCGGTCAGCTCGGTGACGCGGCGGCGGAGCCTGCGCTGCCAGGCCTTGAAAGCCTCACCGGTCTGGCCGTCATAGGCCAGCGCGGGCTTGTTGGCCTTCATCAGACGGTGGTGGGCGATAGACGGCGCAAAGTCGAAGGTTGCCGGAGTTTTTCCCATGGCCGCGATGCTACCGACCGCCCCGCCGCGGGCAAGGGGAGGAAACAGACCGCATCACGCCCGATCATC
>CAZUUQ010000018.1:22944-34731 GCA_964622625.1 uncultured Phycisphaeraceae bacterium
TCACGCCCGATCATCGCCTTCATCGTCAGGCGCGTCGGCATCATCCGCGTCATCATCTCCAGCCGCGTGCGCCGTCTGCGTGATCTGCGAATCGGCCTCGGCCTGGGCGCGCATCGCCTCCCACTCTTCGAGACTGATGGTGACCTCGCGGGCCTGCGAACCTTTGTAATCGCCCAGCAGTCCGGCCTCGGCCATCTGCTCGATGAGACGCGACGCTCGGCTGTAGCCGATAGACAGGCGGCGCTGCAGCAGGCTGACGCTGCCGCGGCGGCTTTCGAGCACGACGCGCACGGCCGGGTCGAACAGCTCGTCGCGCTCCTGCGACTCGCCCTCCTCGGTCGGCGCCCCGGCCGCGCGGATCTGCACGAGCTGAGGCTCAAAGTTCTGCGTGGCCACGGTCTTGAGGAACTTCACAGCCCGGCGGATCTCCAGATCCTCGACCAGTGTGCCCTGCGCCCGCGCCAGCTTGCTGGTGCGCGGACTGAGGAACAGCATGTCCCCCTGGCCCAGCAGCAGCTCCGCGCCCTTCTGATCGAGCACGATGCGGCTGTCCAGCCCGCTGGCGACCTTGAAGCTGATGCGGCAGGGCATGTTGCCCTTGATAAGACCCGTGACCACGTTGGCCTGCGGACGCTGCGTGGCCAGGATCAGGTGGATGCCCACCGCCCGAGCCTTCTGCGCCAGGCGGACGATGAAGCCCTCGACCTCCTTGTTGGTCATCATCAGGTCGGCCAGCTCGTCGATGATGAACACGAGATAGGGCAGCTTCTTGGGAATGCGGGCCTCTTCGGCTTCACTCTGCGGCTCGAAGCGCTGCTTGAGTTCTTCCCAGCCCAGTTCGTTGTAGCTGGCCACGTCGCGCACGCCGGCCTCGGCCAGCAGCTCGTAACGCTCGTCCATCTTCGTCGTGGCCCACTCCAGAATGGCCGCGGCCTTGGGCATCTCCGTCACCACCGGGCACATCAGGTGCGGCACGTCCTTGAACAGACTCATCTCCACCATCTTCGGGTCCACCAGCACGAGCTTCAGCTCGTCGGGCCGCTTGGTGAAAAGGAAGGACATGATGATCGAGTTCATGCACACGCTCTTGCCCGAGCCGGTCGTGCCGGCGATGAGCATGTGCGGCATGGTGGTCAGGTCCTGGATCAGCGGATTGCCCGACGCGTCCTTGCCCAGGTACATGGGCAGGCGCATGCTCGTGGCGCAGCTCGGGTCGGCGGTCATCAGCTCCTTGAGGCGGACCCGCTCCTTCTTGAGGTTCGGCACTTCGATGCCGATGGTGTCGCGGCCGACGATGTTGGGCACGATGCGCACGTTCTGGGCCTTGAGCGCGCGGGCCAGATCGGACGACACCCGGCTGATGACGCTCACCTTCGTACCGGGGGCCAGACGCACTTCGTAGAGCGTGATGACCGGTCCGCTGTCGATGCCGACGACTTCGCCCTCGATGCGATACTCGCGCAGGGCCGATTCAAGCGTGACCGCCTGCTCGCGCACCAGCGCTTCCATCTCGTCGCTGAAATTCGCCTCCGGCTCGAGCAACTGGTCCAGGCCGGGGAACTCGTAGCCCGACAGGTCGATCTCGCGGGCGGCCGCGAAGGCGGTGTGGTCCGACGTGTCCGGGCGATTGGCGAAGTTGATCGGAAGCTGGCGGATCTTGGCCCGCAGGGCTTCGGGGTCGAAGCGTTTCTCGGCCGCGTAGGCGCCCGGGGCGTCGTGATCTTCCAGGTCTTCGTCGTCTTCCTCGTCCGTGTCGTCGTCTTCCTGCTCTTCGTATTCGCCCGCTTCCTCAATGGATGCGTCCTCGTCCTCCTGCTCTTCTTCGACATCGTCGAGATCGGTCAGTCGCTGTCTGAGTTCGGCGGCGGGCTTGCGGCCCAGGCGGCTGCTGATCCATCGGCCCGGGGCGCGCAGCGTCTGGCCGACCTGACCCGCCCACGCCAGCGACAGGCGCGGCCCGGCGGCGGCCAGTCCCATCGCACGACCCAGGCTGCGCAGCATCGCCGCCAGCACCTGGTCGGCCGCGAGCAGCAGCCCCACGGCCGCTCCCACCAGCAGAATCACCAGCGTCCCCACCATGGCGAACCGCGGCATCAGTTCACTGGTGACAAACAATCCCACCAGCCCGCCGCCCGTGCCCAGGGCCGACCCATACTGCGGCCGCCACACGTCCAGCAGCGCGCTGACCGCCACCGCCATCAGCAGCGCCCCGATGCCGCGAAGAATCGGCTGCGTCAGCGGCCGGCGCATCGCCGTCACCACCAGCCCGCCCGCCCAGGCCAGCATCAGCACCCATACCCCCGGGCCGATCATCCGATACAGCCTGTAGCTGGCCACCGCGCCGAAGCGCCCGACCCAGTTGTGCACCGCCGCCTGCCCCGTCACCGGATCGACCGGCACGAGCACGCTGTGGCTGGGCGGGTCGGCCGGATCAAAACTCACCAGCGCGGCCGCGAGAAGCAGCCACAACCCCGCCGCCAGCGTCCACAACAGATACGGCCGCAGCGCTTCACCCGTGGTCTGCGGCGACTGCCGCGACGATCTTGATGCACGTTTCCTGCTCATCGTGCGTGGGGTTCCTCAAGGTATGTCGGGCACGCGCAGCACGCATCCCACCGGGACAGGCGCCCCGTCCATGCGAGCCGATCGCACCGCGCGTGTTTATCATCGGCCGACGCCGTCTCGCGGCGACAAAAGTCCCGCGACGGGCCATGAAGGCCAAAGGACGTTATCTGCCTGACAAATCGTCTGTTAGCGAATGCTTGAACCCCACACGGTTGCCGCCCGCGCCCCCGAGGCAAATCGATCGCGCAGCGTCTGCTCCACCGCGTCGCCGGGTCCGCCGCCTCACGCTCCGCTTCACCGCGCGGCACAGGCCGCAATGGCCGGACTGACCGGAGCCGGGCCCTCCAGAGGCGTCAGCCAGGGAACCATCGGATCATGCAGGCAGAACAGGCGCAGGTCGGCGGTCCACCCGTCAAGATGCCGGGCAAACCGCGCCACGGCACGGCGCGACTGTCCAGCCTCGGGGCGGTACACAATGACCAGACGCTGCGAAGCGGCCGCCGCCTTCCGCACACGTTCGAGCGATGCGTCATCGACATGCAGAACCACCAGCAGATCAGCGCGGCCCGCAGTCTCCAGGCGATCCATGACCATGACCTGGCGCGGTGATTGCCGCTCGGCCAGGCGGGCGAAATCGCCCGCCCCCGGACCGTAAACCGCGATGCGGACAGCCGACCCGATCAGGGCGCTGGCGGCCCATGCGGCCGCAAGAAGATGGTTGTCGTCATCGACGCGGCCGACGGGCGCCAGACCCCGCGCCGCCGCGGCGCTGGTGACCTTGCCCCGCACGCGGAAAGGCACGTCGATGCCGGCATAGAACCGCTCATCCAGGTCGCGCCGCGCCTGTCCGTAGCGCAGACGCTCATACGTCGTGCTCAGCTTCTGCCGCCAGCGCGCCTTGAGCACAATGGCATCGGGCGCATCGGCCAGATCCGCCAGCCATTCGCGGTCATCGCGGCGTTTGTCGCGCCACGTCCGATCGGCCATCCATGCTCGCAACTGTCGCTCGATGCGCATCCAGTTGGCTGTGGCATCGTAATCGCGCCAATATCGGCGGTAGGCGGCCGCGGCGATGGCCGCCCGCTCGTCATCGTGCGCCAGGTAGTAACGGGTTCGCTCGATGGCCTGCGGAATGGTGTCGAATCCCACCGCTTCCCGATCGAGGTCGAACAGTTCCGCCAAGCCGGCGCGATTGTCGCACAGGGGCATGATGCCCCAGGCCGCCAGCGCGAACAGCCGTTCATTGATCGGCCCCGTGGAGTTGTGGATGTTCCAGCCGATGCGGCTGCGGCGGTAGAGATCATCAAGCGTCTCCTGGGCGATGTAGCCGCTGCCCCAGCCCCGGCCGAACAGCTTCGCCTGGGGAAATGCCGCGACCAGTCCGCGCACCCGCCGCTGCCGCCAGCGCGTCCGTCCGCAGCAGAGAATCACGTCGCTGTCGCGCACGCCGCTGAGCAAGGACTCAGCCTGCTCGCGGGGCGGAACCGAGCCGGGATCGACGAAGATCGGCAGGTGGGCCACACGGGGGCAGCCCCAGTCGCGGTACTGCGTCAGCGAGGCGATGTTGCCGCAGAATGCCGCGTCCGCGGCCGGCGCCACGGGCCGCGTCAGCTTCGCGCTGCTTTCCGGATCATCCCAGGCACAAAACGCGTTGAACGTCGGCAGGCTCCGCAGGAAGTCCGGGTGCAGATTCCAGTTGCTGTATTGCAGCAGCACGTCGCATTCGGCCGCGGCGGCGGCCACGCGTTCATAGAGACTCATCAAGGCCCGATCACGCCGCCGATAAAGGCGGTCCAGTCGTGGCCAGGGGGCCTTGCTGTGCGGCTCCGGAAGATCGATCCACACCATGCTGACGCGCAGTCCCGCCGGGGCCGCGGCGACGATGCGCTCCCATCGACGTCGCCATGCGCCTTTGTTGCTGAACCCGGTGAACAGAATGCGCAGCGGCATGAGGGCGTTCATGCTTGGTTTGAGGTCGGCAGACCTTTTTCGCGCCCGGTCACGCGATACAGGCCGATCCACGAGTCCTGAAGGTGCAGAATGCGGCCGCGCAGCAGGCGGCGGCACAGCAGCCGATCGATCCCGATGCACACCTGCTCGATCCAGTCATGCGCGCGGGCCAGGGGCGGGCAGAAGTCATGCCAGAGGATGATCGTGCCCGGCCGACTGCGGGCCAGCACCTTCCGCGTGTCGTGGTACACGAAATCCGCATCGTGGCAGCCGTCGATGAAGGCCACGTCGATCGGACCGAAGTCGGGCTCCCAGTTGGCCGTGTTGGCGAGAATCTGCCTGACATTGCCCAGTCCCAGTTGCCGGTAATACGAGCCGATCTCCTCCCGCGTCAGGGCGAACGTCGTCCGCTTGCCGCCTTCGTTGATCTCTTCCGGAGGAATGTTGACGGTATGCACCACGCCCCGCGGCGCGTTCTGGGCCATGATGGCGGTCATGCGCCCGTGGGCTGTGCCGATCTCCAGCAGGAGACGGGCATCGCTGTTGGCGCACGCGGCCCCGATCACTTCCGCGTCACGCAGGCGCCGACGGTTAAGATCCAGGTCATTGGCGTATTCGTGCAGATAGTCGCCGCTCAACGCCGGCGCCTGTCGCCAGCCCATGGCGATGCTCAGTGCTTCGAGGTCGCGCACGGTGCGTGTGTGGCGTGTCACCCGCGGATGCGGGTCCGCCAGATGCCGCACCAGATGAGCGACGGCTTGACGCAGAATAATGGCCATGCGCGCGACCGAAAAGGAAAAGAAAGAACAAGTATAAGACTGCGGCAGCCGCCGGACAACCTGATATGCCGACATCGATCCGCGTTCACTGCCTCAGAACGATGTTCGCACCCGCGCGGCAAAGCGGTCGCGCAGAGCCTGCTCGACGCCATCGCGGGCCAGCGCGCGATCCATCACCGCCGCCATGCGGACGGCGCGGTTCCGACGTCGGCCGCGACAGGAACACACCGCCACGGTGTCAATCAGCCACGCGCCGCCCGCGTCGTCAATGATGATATTGCTGGGTTTGAAGTCCTTGAGTACCAGGCCGGCCGCGATCAGCCGCTTCGCCAGATCCGCCGCCGCGTCGATCCACGTTTCCCGGCGAGAATCGTCGTGGCCGGCGTCGGCAAGTCGTCGATTGATCGACCGCCCCATCAACGGCGTCGCCAGCCACGCTCTGCAGCCCCAGCCTGCCCGGCCGATCGGCTCCCAGCCCGCGTCGAACACCGGCACGGCTGGAACGTTCGCCGCCGCCAGCAAGGCCCTGCCACGCAGCTCCCGCTGCACCGGGTGACGGCCGAGCAGCAGACTCAGCCGCTGCTTGAACGGTGAATGTTCAAACTGCTTGACAACGACCTCCGTCCCCGAAGGCGTGCTTGTCAGCCACACCCGACTGCGCCCGTCGGACTTGAATACGCCCGCCGCTGGGCCGCGCAGTCCCACCGCCGCCAGCGCCCGCCGGCCGAACGCCCGACCATGTGCCGCGATCCCGTCCATCATGCCGACATGGTACCGGCCGAGGACCGCGCCGCGGAGTACCATGGTTGCCGATCATCCGCGAGCAGTGCCCACCTCATGGAGGTTGCGGCCCCGGCGGGCGGCGCAATGAGGAACAGCCGAATGCTCAATTCCTTCATCTACCGCATGCGGTCATGGCTCGACAAACGTGAGCTGGCCTACTGGCGTTCACGCATGCAGGTGGGACGCGACGTGGAGCTCAAACGCGGCTTGTGTGTGTCAAAGCCGGAAAACATCACGCTGGGCGACCACGTCAGCATCGGGCCCAACGTGACGCTGCAGGCGCATGCTCCCATCACGGTGGGCACATACACGCTCATCGGCGCCGGCACGATCATTGTCACAGCCAATCACGACCTGGACGAGCGGGGTCTGCGCATGCGCCGCATCATCGAAGGCCCGGTGAGAATCGGCTCAAGCTGCTGGCTGGGGGCCGGCGTCATCGTGCTGCCCGGCGTGACCATCGGTGACGGAACGATGGTTGGCGCGGGCAGTGTCGTCACCAGAGACCTGGCGCCGGACATGATCTGCGTGGGCGCGCCGGCCAAACCCGTGCGGGCAAGACCGAAAGTCCGGTCATCAACGTGATCAGTCAGCCGCGCAGCCGGAATGGACAGGTTCGGATGCTCAGGATCCTCGCCGTCACGCGCAAGCCCGACTCCGCCAGCTTCCTGCAGCGCGTCGGCAACTACGTCTCCGACCTCGGGGCCATGGGACTGCACGTGCAGTCGGCGACGCTGCCGCAGCCCTACGCCCAGCAGAAACGCTTTCTGCACCGGCTCGCGGAGTATGACCTGATCTGGTGGCACCGGCACCTGCTGACGCCGCTGCTGTGGCCGGCCCTGCGGCGCGTGCCGCGGCCGATCGTCTTCGATTTCGACGACCCGCTGATGTACACCAGCCGCGGCGGCGGCCAACCCAGCTTCACCCGTCGCGTGCGCTTCCGCGGCATGTTGCGGCGATGCACAGCCGCGTTCGCCGCCAGCGAGCATCTGGCGGCCCAGGCGCGGCCGTACTGCCCCCGCGTTGAGATCGTGCCCATGGCCGTCGACCTGCCCGCCGACCCGCCAACGCATCGTCCTCTTGTCGAGGGACGATGGGTAGAGCTTCTGTGGCTCGGCTCGCGGATGACACAGCCTTACCTGGAGATCATCCGGCCGGCGCTCGAGCGCGTGGGCGGGACATTCCCCCATGTGCGCCTGCGCCTGGTGGCCCATGAACCGATGCGGTTTGGTTCGCTGACGGTGGACTTCCGCCGCTGGTCAGAGGCGGAGCAGGAGCAGGCGCTGCGGGAGTGCCACCTCGGCCTGTGCCCCATGCCCGACACGGTCTGGACGCGCGGCAAGTGCCCGTACAAGGTGCTTCAGTACATGGCCTGCGGCATGCCGTGGGTCGGCTCGGCAGTGGGTGAGAATGTCGTCATGAGCGGCGGGGCCGGCCAAGGCTTATGTGCCGACAGTGAGACTGAATGGTTCAGCGCGCTGCGTGAACTGGTGGGCAATGAGTTCGAGCGTGAGGAGTTGGGACGACGTGGTCGCGAATATGTACAGCAGCGACACAGCCGGAAAGCGCTCTCTGATCAAATTGCCACGTTAATGCGACGTCTTCTGGCGGATGCGCGCTGAGGCAGGCGGTCACAGTCCAAGCTTTGCGCCGTGCACAAAGATGGCATTCGCCCAGAGCAACACGCCGCGCGGATCGTAGCCCGGCTTGTAAAAGTCGTATAGCATGAAACCACTTTCGCGCAGCATAAGGTGGACATCACCAAAAAGCGCCCCTCCCTCGTACATCGGATTGAAGAAAATTTCGGCGTAGACCAGGAGCACGCTGCACGCCAACAAGCGGCGCGCCCCCTGCAGTGCCTTCAGTTCGCCGCCCTGGATATCGAACTTCATGATCTCAACCGGCGGATCACCGAGGCTGGCTGACCAGTCGTCGAGGGTGGTCGCCGGGACGGCGATATTCTGTTCGACTTGAGCGCCTTCTGGATACAAGCTGCGATTGCGTTCGTTGGGCTGGAACAACGACGTGGCCCCTCGCCCCCTTGTCTGATACAGGCGCGCCTCGCCGGATTCGGCCCCCAATGCGACCTGAAATGGTCGAAAACGCTTATCCCGCTCCGCGAACTGGCGCAGCGCCGGACCGTAACTGGACTGCGGCTCGAAGGCGTAAACTGTGGCTTGCGGGAACCGCTGCAGTAATCTTCGCGCTACATGTCCGTCGCTTGCGCCGGCGTCGATGATACCCTGCACTCGATGCTTGGACAGCAGTCGCTCCATCACATCGTAAGGTTTGTCCCACGCCATCAGGTTCGGTTTGCCGGAATAAAAGGCTCGGCGGATCAGCGACTGCATGAGTTTGGCCAAGGTCGTGCTCCTGCGGCAGCCAGCGCCAAGTGCCAACGATGCCGTATACGCGACGTGGTTTCTATCCCGCCATCGATGGCTGCTTCACCGCGTGCCATCCATGGCCGGCCGTTGAGCGTCATTCGAACCTGACCCCACTCTGGGTGGCACGTTGATCACGCCGATCCCGATGCGCCGCGTGCCTTCGGGGCCGACCAGCTCCGATGCCGTGTATCGCTCGCGGATTTCCGCCCAGAGGCGGTGCACCTGGATGGGGGATCCTTCGCCGCGCGGCAGGATGTCGTGCATCGCCACCAGCCCGCCCGGCCGGACCAGCGGCACGTACTGCTCAAAGTCCGCCCGCACCCCTTCATAGGTGTGGTCGCCGTCGATGAACAGGAAGTCCAGCGGGGCGTCGTTCAGAAGCCCGCGCACCTGCTCGCGCGTCCGCGGCTGATGCGAGTCGGCCCGCAGCAGGTGCATCGTCTGGCCGGACCGGGCAAACGCGCGGTAGAACGGCATGCGGCAGCGCGGATACGCTCCGCCGAAGTCGCCGCCCGGCAGATCCACGCTGACAATGACCGCATCATCCGCCGCGGCCTGCGTCCACAGGTACAGCGTGCCGCCTCGGGCTGTGCCGATCTCCAGCACGCGCCGCGGCCGCAAAGCGAGAACCATTTCATAAAGCCGCTCGATCTCGTGGGCGTTCTGCCGCGGCTCCAGCTTGCGAAAGTGGCCCGACCCCCGGTACACGAAAGGCACGGCGAAACGCGACCGGGCCGAGGGCAGCTTGCCCTCCAGCTCGCGAAGCTGGGCCAGGGCGCGGCGGTGATGTCGACCCGCGGCCAGTTGATGGAGCCATTGTTTCACAGGCGCCTCGTTTCGGCGATGAATGTAGTGGCGACGCGGATCGCGTCAAATGTGCGCCAAGCGTTCCACCCGCCGGCTTGGCAGCGCCCGCCCGTGACGCTACAAAGGGCTGTCCCCGCATCAGCAATCCCGGAACCGCCGCCATGCGCATCCTCTACATCGACATCGACTCGCTGCGGCCCGATCACCTGGGCTGCTACGGCTACCACCGCGACACCAGCCCGAACATCGACGCGATCGCGGACCAGGGCCTGCGGTTCAACAACTTCTTCGTCTCCGACGCGCCGTGTCTGCCCAGCCGCACCGCCCTGTTCTGCGGGCAGTTCGGGATCCACAACGGCGTGATCAACCACGGCGGCGTCGCGGCCGACCTGCACCACGAGGGCGAAGGCCGGGCGTTCCGCACCCTGCTCAACCCGTACTCGTGGATGGGCCTGCTGCGGCGGGCGGGCCTGAAGACCGCCACCGTCAGCCCCTTCGGCGAGCGGCACTCGGCCTGGTGGTGGTACGCGGGCTTCAACGAGATCTACAACACCGGCCTGATGGGCATGGAGAGCGCCGAGCAGTGCGCCCCCGTGGCGATCGACTGGATCGACCGCAACGGCAAGGCCGACGACTGGTTCCTGCACGTGAACTTGTGGGATCCGCACACGGCCTACCGCGCTCCCGCGGAGTTCGGCGAGCCGTTCAAGGATCAGCCGCTGCCGGACTGGCTGACCGAGGACGTCCGCCGCAGACACTGGGACGGCTGCGGGCCGCACTCGGCACGGGAGATCAGCGGCTTCGCCCCCAGCTTCCGCGAGCAGTTCCCGCGGCAGCCGGCCGAGGCCGACAGCATGGACAAGGTCCGCATGATGTTCGACGGCTACGACACGGGCGTGCGCTATGCCGACCTGTGGATCGGCCGCATCTTCGACGCCCTGCGCAGACAGGGCGTGTTCGAGGACACCGTCGTCATCATCAGCGCCGACCACGGCGAGAACCTCGGCGAGCTGAACATCTACGGCGACCACCAGACGGCCGACCTTGTCACGACGCGCGTGCCGCTGATCGTCCGCTGGCCGGGCGTGACGACGCCGGGGTCGGTCAACGACGGGCTGCACTACCACGTCGATTTCGCGGCCACGCTGGTCGAACTGCTGGGCGGCCAGGTTCCGGGTCACTGGGACGGCGTGAGTTTCGCCGACGCGATGCGCGGCCAGCGGCACGGGCCGGACAGCGGCCGCGACTACCTGGTCGTCTCCCAGGGCGCCTGGAGCTGCCAGCGGGCGGTGCGCTTCCGCGATCCGGGGCAGAAGCAGGCCGGCGGCAGCGGCGAACTGATGTGCATCCGCAGCTACCACGACGGGTACCACGGCTACCCGGAAATCATGCTCTTCGATGTGGGCCGCGACCCGCACGAGCAACACAACCTCGCCGTCGAACAGCCGCACCTGGTCGAGCGGGCGATGGGTATGCTCGATGACTGGCACGGCCAGATGATGCGCCGCACCAGCCCGGCCAAGGCCAGCATCCCGATCGACCCGATGTGGACGGTCATGCGCGAGGGCGGAGCGTTCCACACGCGAGGCCAGTTGCCGGCCTACCTTCAACGTCTGCGCGACACCGGACGATCGCACTGGGCTGAGCACCTGCAAGCCCGGTATCCTGATGAGTGCTGATGAGCCGGTGTGGATCACCCTGTGAATGGATGCCTGTGAATGGATGCTTGTGAATGGATGAAGGATCGATGAGCGTTCACGTGCTGCCGCGACGCGGCGAGGGAGTCAGACGCGAGATGGAAGGCGAAGCACTGGTGCGCGCCAGGTTGCGATTGCAGGGCATCGAGGTGACGCCGGATGGCCGCCTGGCGCGGGGCCAGCGCGCCGACGCGTCGCAGGCGCTGGATGCCGCCCAGCCGCGGGAGATCGCCCGTGTCTATGTGGCGGAGATCGGCAACCGCTGCGTGGCCTGGCTGCGCGACGATCTGCCGGCCGCCGTGGCGGCGAAATTGCAGGCCATGCCCGCCGGCCGGCTGTTTGCCGAGCACCAGACCGTCAAGGCCGCCCTGGCCGAAGACGCGCCGTGCGAGAAGCTGTGGCTCGGCACCAGCTACGTGATCCGCGACGTCCCACGCGGGACCGACGACGCCGCGGTGGTGCGCCTGGAGGCGGAGCATCAGGCCGCGGCCGACGTGTCCAGCCTCGACGTGCCGGAAGTTTCGCGCCGGACGCTGGCGGTGATTGACGATGGCCGCGTGGTGTCGTTCTGCACCTCATTGCGCGAGGACGATCACGCGGCCGAGGCGTGGGTCATCACGGCCGCGCGATACCGTCACCGCGGCCTGGCGCAGGCGGTCGTCCGAGCCTGGGTGCGCAGTGTGCTGGCGGATGGCAAGATCGCTTTCTACAGCCACGAACGCGGCGACGCGGCCGCCCAGATGCTCGCCGCGACGCTCCGGCTGATCCCCACATTCAGCGACGTCGGCTACCTGTAATTCCCGTCACGGCGGTCAACGA
>CAZUUQ010000018.1:34831-38686 GCA_964622625.1 uncultured Phycisphaeraceae bacterium
CAGACTCGGCCGATCAGACGCCCCGATGAATCGCCCCCTTGCCGAACCGCTGTTTGATGCGGTCCGTCACCGCGTCGAGCTGCCGGCCGCGCTGCGCCCGCGCGTCGGGGAACAGATCCAGTTGCGCCGCCGGCTCGCTCAGCGGCCCCACACCCATGCCCAGCAGACGCAGCGGCGCGTGCTCGCGCTGCGCCCAGCGATCGAATATCTCCCGCGCAGCCGACCACAGCGCATCGGTCCGGTCGGTCGGCGGCCCCAGCGTCACCGAACGACTGAGCGTGCGGAAGTCGCCGTACCGAATCTTCAGCGTCACCCCCGCCGCCAGCCGCCCCGTCCGCCGCAGCCGCCACGCCACCTGCTCCGTCTGACCCAGCAGCACCCCCCGCAGCGCCTCCAGATCGCCCACGTCCGCGTCGAACGTCTGCTCCTGGCTGATGCTCTTCGCGTCCTGATCGGGCACCACCGGCCGATCGTCGCGCCCCATCGCCAGCAACCAGAAATGCTCGCCCGCCTCGCCCAGCCGATCCCGCAACCGCTGCCGCCCTATCGCCCGCACGTCGCCGAACGTGCGCAGCCCCATCGCCTCGAACCGACCCGCCGTCGCCGGACCCACGCCCCACAGCCGCGAGATCGGCAGCGTCGGCAGCAGCGCATCGATCTCCGCCGGCCCGATCACCATCAGCCCGTCGGGCTTCTCCAGCTCGCTGGCCAGCTTGGCCAGAAACTTGTTCGGCGCCACGCCCACCGACGCCGTCAGCCCCGTGGCCGCGCGGATGTCGGCCTTCAGCTTCCGCGCCACGTCGCGCGGCTCACCGAGCAGCCGGGCCGTGCCCGTCAGGTCCACGAACGCCTCGTCAATGCTCACCGGCTCAACCAGCGGCGAAAGCTGCCCCAGCAGCGCGAACACCTGCCGCGACACCTCCCGATACCGCTGCCCCCGCACCGGCACGACCACCGCCGTCGGACACAGCCGCCTCGCCGTGCTCATCGGCTGGGCTGAGTGACACCCGAACCGCCTCGCTTCGTACGACGCCGTCGCCACCACCGCGCGCGGCCCGTCGCCGCCGACCAGCACCGGCCGGCCGCGCAGCTCAGGACGGTCAAGCTGTTCCACCGCCGCGAAGAAGCTGTCCATGTCCACGTGCAGAATGACACGCTGCTGCGGCATGGCTCAATCGCTCGCCCGCCGGACAATCGCCGGCGACATGGTGACGGATGACCAGCATTCTACCGCACCATCTTGCAGCCCCCCCTTGCCGCCCCGCCGCCCTCGCGTACAGTGTCAACCGTGGAGGTGCCGGTGGACTGGACTTTCCTGCTCAAGAGCGTCGTCGGCCTGGTCGCGGTGACCGATCCGCTCGGCGTCGTGCCCATCTTCCTCTCCGTCACCCGCGGCCAGCGGCCGGCCGAGCTGCGCCGCGTCGCACTCATGACCACGCTCACCGTCCTCATCACCCTCACCACCTTCGCCCTCATCGGCCAGGGCATCCTCTGGCTCTTCGGCGTCACGCTGCCCGCCCTGCGCGTCGGCGGCGGACTGCTGCTGGTCGTCATGGCCCTGCCCATGCTCCAGGGACTGATGAGCCCCGGCAAACAGAACGCCACCGAAGCCGCCGAGATCGCCGAACGACAGTCCGTCGCCTTCGTCCCCCTGGGCATCCCCCTGCTCGCCGGCCCGGGCGCCATCAGCGCCGTCATGCTCCTGGCCCAGCAGGCCGAGTCCACCAGCCGCATGGCCGGCCTCGCCGCAGCCATCATCGTCACCACGCTGCTGGTCTTCGTCTCGCTGCGACTCTCCAGCAGACTCCAACGCTATCTCGGCCCGACCGAGCAGGCCATCATCAACCGCCTCGTCGGCCTCATCATGCTCGTCATGGGCGTGCAGTTCATGGCCGACGGCCTGATTGGTTTCTTCCCCCTGCTCGCGGGCGAATGACAAAAAGACTCTGTCAACGAGCCGCGACCGTGAGGGAGCCGTTGCCTTGATCGGTGCGGGAGGCATTCTCTTGTTGGCGGGACGGGCGTCCCGCCCGTCATCAATGTCGGCCGGGACGGCCGACCCACCATGAAACATGAATCATGCGCGCGGGTGCCTGGGGCAAAGCGCAGCGACGCCCCGGATATTCCTCTCGTGCGCGGTCATCCGCTCGCGTGAACGGTGGCGGCGCTTCCGGGGGCGCTCTGCCGCACCACACACGCCGGGTATGTTTCGCCGCGGGGACGCGGCGTCAGGCGGCATGCCGCGTCGTTGCCGAGGCCTCGAACACCCGGCCGCGGCGAACGCGCCGGACCACGAAGTCGACGTCACCATGCCGCAGCATCTGGCCGGGTTTGGGCGGCTGGCCGAGTCCCGTCTGCAGCCACGCCGCCAGCGTCCCCCCGCCTTCGCCAAGGGCGACGCCCAGCCGGGCCGACGCCTCGCTCAGCGGCACGCCCCCGCCGAACATCCACGTCCCGCCGCTGAGCGAATGAATGTGCCGCGGCAGGCGGTCGAACTCGTCCTGCAGCTCGCCCACCAGTTCCTCGATCAGATCCTCCAGGGTGATCAGTCCCAGGCAGCGGCCACCTTCGTCGCGAACGACGGCGATGTGCTCATGCTTATCGATGAATGTCTTGAGCAGGTCGGCCGCGGAGTTGTCAGGGGCCACGAACTGCATCGGGCGGATGACGCCCTTGAGGCTCGGATCGTTGGGGTTTGTACTCATAAAGTAGATCAGTTCCTTGAAGTTCACGTAACCCACGACGCGGTTGCGGTCGCCGCCCTCGCAGACGGGGAAGCGGGTGTGGGCGTCGATGTGGGCGGCCACGATCGCCTGCTCCAGTGTCTGGGCCGTGGACAGAATCGCCGCCTGCTCCATGGGGATCATGATCTGCCGCGCCCGCGTCTCCGAGAGCCGGGCCGTGCTCTGGATGATGCGCTCCTGGTGCGGGCCGATGTCCTTGGCCAGCCTGGCCATCGCCGCCAGCGAGGTGATCTCCTCCAGCGTGGCCGGCCGCCGGCGCTGGGTGGGCCGGCTTTCAAAGGGACGATTCAGCAGGTGCAGCAGGGCGATGACCGGCGTGAACAGGCCGATGGTCACCGCCAGCGGCCGGGCGATCCACAGCGCCAGGCTCTGGTTGAAATGCACACCCAGCGTCTTGGGCAGAATCTCCGTGTACTGCAGCATGAGGAAGGTGAACAGCAGCGAGAAAAGCCAGAGCCAGTGGGTGCCGAACAAGTCGTCAAACTGGGCCCCGGCCACGGCCGCCCCCACGGTGTGCGCCGTCGTGTTAAGAATCAGGATCACGGCGATCGGCCGCTCGATGTTGGCTTTGAAACGCTGCCAGATCGCTCCGACGCGGGGATGACGGGCCGACAGATCCGCCACCTGGCTGGGCGTCAGGCTCAGCAGCGCCGCCTCCATCAGCGAACAGAAGAAGGACACCGAAAGCGCCACGGTCACACTGACAAAGAACAGGGTCACGCCTCACCTCATGCGCAGGCTGTCGGCCGGGACATCCAGCCCCCGCTTCCTGCCGCCGACACCGGAGAGTGCGTTCCGTTTGCCTGAGGGATGATCGGCAGAAGGGGCGCCCGCTTCACGCCGCGGGCCGGGAAGACGCAATCACACCAGCCGTCCATCCAGCCTCGGGCTGGACAACCGCACGCCGATCATGGTGGGACTGCCCCCGAACATATCCCGCTATCCTAGCAGGTCTGTCGCCCGCCGCCTGCTCTGGGCCCGCCAACCCGCGTGAACGCGCCTTCCCGGTGGGCCGTGCCCCCCCTTCTCGGTGGGACGGGCGTCCCGCCCGTCATTGCCGTCGGACGCTGCGGCCCACCCGGCAGGAAATGTCAATAATGCACCCCCACGA
>CAZUUQ010000019.1:0-4042 GCA_964622625.1 uncultured Phycisphaeraceae bacterium
TTATCCTGTGGTGGGGGATAGGATAGCAAAATCGCGACGAGCAGGTTTGGGGTTTGGACAGGTGGATCAATTGACGGCAATCGGCGCCCAACCAGCGTCAGCGCGGCATCAACGTCGCTGGACGGGAGCCTCGGTGCGCGAAGTGGCCGGTCTTGTCGGGCCCGACTCGACGGGATGCGGCGGCCCGGTCGGCACAACGGAAAGCGAATCGGTCGACGCGGGCGGGTCAACCGCGTCGGGGCGGGGGACGGCTGGCTGAACGCTGGGATGCGGCTCATTGGCGGGCACGGCACTGCGGAACAGGGGCGTGATGCCGCCGGTCACGCGCTGGCCGACTTCCACGGCCAGCACCGCGTTGCTGGAGTCGGGCACGTACAGCTCGGTGGTCGAAGCGAACTTGATGATGCCCATGCGCTGGCCGCGCTGGAGAATGTGCCCCACGCCGGCCGAGCAGACCACCCGCCGCGCGATCAACCCCGCGATCTGCCGCACGGCCGCCACCGGCACGTCGCGCGTCGGATGATGCAGCACGATCAGGTTGTTCTCGTTGACCTCGGCCGAGTCGGGGTTCAGGGCGTTGCGATGCGCGCCGGGCGTGTGCATGACACTGACCACCCGGCCATGACAGGGCGAACGGTTGACGTGGACATCCAGGACCGAGAGAAACACGCGCACGCAGGTGGCCGGCTCATTGAAAGGGCTGAAGTGCTCGATGCGGTGGATCGAGCTGACGCGTCCGTCGGCCGGGCTGACCAGCAGGCCGCGTTCCGTGGGCGTGCGACGATTGGGATCGCGGAAAAACGCGAGCACCGCCAGGGTCGCCACAGCCAGGATCGCCAGGGCCACGTACCAGCCGACGATCAGAAAGGTGACGGCCACCAGGGCGGCGATGCCCAGGCACCAGAGCCAGTCGCGTTGGGCGAGTCTGCTGAGCATGGGGCGTCAAGGGGCGATCATCATCAGGCCGAAAGAACCGCCGTCCGTGTCGGCGGCCGATGCTGTTGGCGTGGGGGGCTGCGTCATCGTAGGCCGGCCGCTTCGTGGCTTCAGGATGTCAGGCCTGTGACTTGCCCAGGACGAAGCCGATGCCGCCGAGCACCAGGCTGAAGACCAGCACGCCGCCGGCCCAGGCGAGGACCGATCCGGTGGATGTGCCGATCAGCGCCGCAATCGCGGAAGGCGCTCCCATCAGTCCTGCGACGGCGGCGATGAATGCGAGCATCAGGGCGGTCACCGCGCCGATCAGCAGTCCGGCGCTCATGGAACTGCCCTGGGGGTCATAGGCTTCGGCCGCGTAGGCTGAAGCGGCCAGAGGGGTGGCCGCCTCCATGCTCGGGCCGCCCTCGGAGGCCATCTCTTCGAGGATGGCGGATGCCGCCGTTGAGCCGGCCGCCCCGGCCGCGATGGCTGAGCCGGTGGCGGTGTCCTGCGGCATGATCTCGTCGAGTTCGACGCCCAGGCTCGTGTCATCGTGCTCGTGCGTCAGGTCGAGCAGGCCGCTGCCGGAACTGATCGAATCGAGCGACAGGTCGGTGTCATCCCCGCCGCCGGCGCCTGTCTGCGGCCGCGTCTGGGCCAGGGGATCGACCGGCTCGATCTCGCCGGACTCAAAAACACTGATGCCGGTCCCGCCGGCGGAGTCTTCGAGATCGAAACCCGATCCGCCGCCGGTACGGGCGGCGGCGTCGGCCGGGGCGCCTGAACCCTGACTGTCGGCCAGGGGGATGGACGACGCGTCGTCGAGCGCGCTGAGATCCTTGCCTGTGTCCTCAAGCGATGGCTGCTGGCCGGGCGCGGGGGTCTCGCCCAGCAGGTCGATCGCGCCGGTGTCGCCGATATCCGCCAGCGGCATGCCGGAGTCGCTGAACTGTGAGCCGGTCAGATCGGTTGCGTCGTTGGCTTCCTCAGCCTGTTGCGTGACCAGCTTGTCGACTTCATCGCGCTTGAACATGAGCCGGTCGCGGTCGCGGAACTGCTGGAGCTTGCCGTCGGCCGCGAAGCCCTTGACCTCGTCGGCGCTGACGCCGAGCTTTTCGGCCGCTTCCTCGAGCGTATAGAACATCTTGGCCATGGCGAAGTCTCCTCTGGGATGCCCTGGGGCCGAAGGCGGGCGGCGGAACGTGGACTGACGCCGGGGATCCGCGAATCTCCGGGCCATGACGTTCCAGCCGGGCACTTTATGATATCACTGCACGGCAGACAAGCACACCGCGGCCGCGTGGCCGCACCACGAATCAAGGCTGAATGCCGCATGTTGCGCCGCCATCTGCACATGGTTGACCTCGTGCTGCCTCGACTGCCCGGCGGCCTGGCGGGCCTGCGCATCGCCCACGTCACGGACCTGCACGTCCGCCGTCGCTGGGGCGGAGCCACGCACCTGCGGCCGCGGCATCGGCGCCTGGCGAGCATGCTGGGGGCTCTGAAGCTTGACCTGCTGGTGCTCACCGGTGACTTCATGGACCACCCCGGCGACGAGCCTGCCGCCGAGGCTGTGCTGCGGGCGATCTGCGAGTCGGCCCGGCCGCGGTGGGGCATCTACGGGGTGTTCGGCAACCACGATCGCCCGCCATTCTGCGACGCCTGCGAAAAGCTGCCCATCCGCTGGCTGCGCGACGACTGGGCGCAAATCGACGGTCTGAACGGACTTCTGCTCGGCGGGCTGCACATGGATCGCCAGCGGCCGCCCGATGCCGGACGCCTGGCCCTGGCGCGGGCGGCGCTCAACGGCTATTCGAGCCGTCCGTCGCCGGGCGAGCGGCCGCTGCAAATGGTCCTGAGCCACATGCCGATGGCCCTGCCGATGCTGGCCGACCTGGGCGTGGACGTGGTGCTCAGCGGTCACACGCACGGGGGGCAGATTCGGCCGCTGCCGGGTTGGGTGATCTACAACTCGACCGACTGGCCGCTGCGCCTGACCAGCGGGCTGCTGCGCCACCAGAACACGCTGTGCGCCACGTCCCGCGGCCTGGGGGAGGCGGGGCTGCCCCTGCGCGTGTTCTGTTCGCGGCAGTTGCCGATTTTTACGCTGCGCCATGGTCCGCTGCCGGGCCGGCACACCCATGGCGTGGACAATCTTCAGGCGTGGTGAGGCGAGGTCCAGGCGGTTCGGCGTTGGGGATTGTATGTCGGGCTCCGTACGAGGCCCGCGCGAGTGGCTTATCGCCGACCGCAGTCGGGGCACAGGCCGGTGAAGATGATCTCGTGGCCGTGGGCCCGGAATCCGCGGGGCAGGCGCACATCGGGGCGCACGGCGCAGCCGGCCAGGTCGAAGACGCGGTCGCAGGCGGTGCAGTGAAAGTGGTGGTGGTGGGGCAGTTCGGCCAGTTCGTAGCGATCGGGTTCGCCGGGCAGTTGCACGGGGGCGATCAGGCCGTCGTCCACCATGTCCTTGAGGGCGCGGTAGACGGTGGCGATGCCCAGGCGGGGGATGCGGCGCTGGGCGTCTTGGAGCACTTCCTGCGGCGCCAGCGGCCGGCCGGCGTCGTCGAACGCCTGGCGGATGGCCTGTCGCTGGCGTGTCTGGCGCTGCATGGGAGGCTCTCCGCGTCGGTGGCCCGCGCCTATTATAATGCAATCGCGTTATCATTTAGGAGAACCCTTCCTCGGCAGGTTGGAGCGGAAACGTGGTGCGAGCGGGATGGACGATGACGTGTCTGCCGGCGACGGCGCTGCTGGCGGCAAGTGTGCTGGTCGGCTGCGACGCGCGGTCGGCCGATGAGAAAAGGGCCCGGGACGACGCCGATGCGGCGGGCGTGGTGCGCGTGACGGCCGGCATCGCGCCGCATGCGTGGCTGGTGCGGCGGATCGGCGGCGACCTGGTGGACGTGCAGGTGCTCGTGCAGCCTGGTGAAAGTCCGCACACCTACCAGCCCAGCGACGCGCAGATCAGCCGCGTGGTCAGCAGCCGGCTGTTTTTCCGTACGGGCATGCCCTTCGAACGCGGGCCGTGGCTTGAGGCGATACGTGCCGGCGGCCGCGGGCCACGGATGGTGGACCTGCGCGACGGCATCACGCTGCGGGCGATGGTCGAAGAGCACCATCA
>CAZUUQ010000019.1:4142-30477 GCA_964622625.1 uncultured Phycisphaeraceae bacterium
CGGAGCACGAGGCGCTGGATCCCCACATCTGGCTTGCGCCGCGACTGCTGGCCACACAGGCGACCACCATCGCCGCGACCCTGAGCGATGTCGCCCCACAGCACGCGGAGACGTTCGCCGCCAACCTGGCCGCGTTCGCGCGGGAAGCCCGTGAGACGGACGCGCGCATCGCCGCGACGCTCGCGCCTTACGCCGGCCGGCGGTTCTACATCTTTCATCCGGCCTGGGGCTACTTCGCGGACGCCTACAGTCTCGCGCAGGTGTCCGTCGAGATCGAAGGCAAGGAGCCAACCGAACACGAGCTGACGCGGCTTCAGCGCCAGGCGCGGTCCGACGGCGTGCATACGATTCTCGTGCAGCCGCAGATCGCCGGGCGCACGGCGACGGCGGTGGCCGCCGCGATCGGCGGACGCGTCGAAGTGCTCGACCCCCTGGCCGACGACGTGCTGGCCAACCTGCGCCGCGCGGCCGACATTCTGGCCGCGACATTCGCCGAAGCACAGCCCGCGGCCGACGGGCATGAAACACACAGTCATGAGTGAGCCGGCCATCGACATATCGAACGTCTGGTTCCGTTACGCCGGGCCCGGACCCACGGGCTGGGCGCTGGAGGACGTGAGTCTGCACGTCGCCCCGCGGGACTACCTGGGCATCATCGGTCCCAACGGCGGCGGCAAAACGACACTGCTGAAGCTCGTGCTGGGACTGCTGCGTCCGCAGCGCGGCGAGGTGCGTGTGTTCGGCCGCCCGCCGCGGGAGGCGCGGCAATGGATCGGCTACGTGCCGCAGCACGCGCGCCTGGACCTGAGCGTTCCCGCCACCGCTCTGGACGTGGTCCTGATGGGTCGCCTGGGACGCAACCGGTGGGGCATGCGCTATCGTCGTGCGGACCGTGAAACGGCGCGGGCGGCGCTGGCGCAGGTGGGCGTCGAATCGCTCGCGGCCGAGCCGATCGCCGCCCTGTCCGGCGGGCAGCGTCAGCGCGTGCTGGTGGCGCGGGCGCTGGCGTCCGAGGCCCGCATCCTCCTGCTCGATGAGCCGACCAGCGGCGTCGATCCCCACATGGAAAAGAGCTTGTATGACCTGCTGGCCCGACTCAACGGGGACATGCCCATCGTGGTGGTCAGCCACGACATCGGCTTCGTTTCCGACCATGTCAAGCACATCGCCTGCCTCAATCGTCGGCTGGTGAGCCACGCCGCGGGCCAGATCAGCTCGGCCGTGCTGGCGGACCTCTACCACGACCACGGCAACGTTCGCCAGATCGAACACGACCACACCTGCCCGACGCACGAACCGGCCGGCCCTGATGCGGCTCAACACCAGTGCCGCGCCGCGGAGGCCACCTGAATATGCCCGCCTTCTTTCAGGACATGACGGTCAATCCGCTGCTGGTCACCGGCCTGCTCGCGGGTCTGCTGGCGAGCATCGCCTGCGGCGTCATCGGGCCTTACGTCATCGCCAAGCGCATCGTTTTTCTGGCCGGGGCGATCGCCCATGTGACCGTCGGCGGCATCGGGGCGGCCATCTTTCTGCGGGCGCACTGGCCGGGCCTGTTCGGTTGGATGACGCCCCTGCACGGGGCGATCATCGTGGCCCTGCTCTCGGCCGTGGTCATCGCCCTGGTCAACCAGCGCGTGGCCGAGCGCATGGACACACTCATTGGCGCGATGTGGGCCGTCGGCATGGCCCTGGGCGTGCTGCTGATCAAGTTCACCCCCGGCTACCACACCGAGCTGATGAGCTACCTGTTCGGCAACATCGCGGTGGTGAGCTGGGCCGACGTCTACCGCATGGGCGCGCTCGACGTGCTGATCCTCGCGGCCGTCGCATTGAACCATAAGAAGCTGCTGGCCTGGTGCATGGACGAGGAGTTCGCCGCCTTGCAGGGCGTCGATCCGCTGTGGACCACGGTGCTGCTGCTGGGGCTGGTGGCGCTGGCGGTGGTGGCGCTGATGCAGGTGGTGGGGCTGATCCTGGTGATCGCGCTGCTGACCCTGCCGGCCGCGACGGCTTCGCATCACGTGACGCGCCTGCCGCCGATGATGCTCGCGGCCACCGTCTTATGCCTGCTGCTGACCACCGGGCCGCGCATCGCGGTGTACGGCAGCCGGGTGTCGCCGGAGTCGGCGATCGTGCTGGCGGCCGCGGCGGTGTATCTGTTGTCGGTGCTCGTCAGCCGCGTGCGGGGCTGGCGGCGCGGGGCGGTCGCGGCCGACGATGGCGCCGATGATGGCGCCGACGCCGACGCGGCAACCGCCGCTTGAAACCACGCTCCTGCAAGCCAAGGATTGCGCATCCGCGTTCGTATCGGCCTGAACATCCCATACCCGTCCGCGAGAACAGGGGGCCCCATGCCGCAGACAGCTCTGCACGAACTGATCACCCGGCGCTGGAGTCCCGTGCAGTTCGCCGAACGTCCCGTGGAGCCGCGGAAGCTGGTCGCCCTGTTCGAGGCCGCCCGCTGGGGGCCGTCATCCTTCAACGAGCAGCCCTGGCGGTTCATCGTCGGCATCAGGAACGCTGAGGGCGACGCGGCCGGCGGAGAAGGCGAAACGTGGGAGAAGCTGCTGGCCACGCTCGTGGAGGCCAATCAGGCCTGGGCCCGGCACGCGCCGGTGCTGGCCATCTCGGTCGCCAAGCTCAAGTTCGAGCGCAACGGCAAACCCAACCGCCACGCCTGGCATGACGTGGGCCTGGCGGTCGGGCAGCTTCTGGCGCAGGCGACGGCGATGGGGCTGGCCGTGCATCAGATGGCGGGCTTCAATGCCTCGGCGGCGCGGGCGGCTTTCGCCATACCCGAAGATCATGAGCCGGTGGCAGCCATGGCGATCGGCTACCATGGCCCCAATCCGCAACTGCCTGCCGATGTCCGCCAGCGCGACGACAAACCGCGCCAGAGACAACCGCTGGAAGCGATGGTCTTCAGCGATCGCTGGGGGAAGCCGGCAGACCTGACGCGGTGAGGGCATCCTGACGGTCATGCAGCAGAACCCGCGGTCCAAACCCGTGATCGGCCTGATCGGCGGCATCGGTTCGGGCAAAAGCCTGGTGGCCGGCCAGTTGGCGGACATGGGCTGCGCGGTGATCGACGCCGACGTCCTGGCCCGCGAGGCCCTGGAACGCGACGACGTCCGCCGCACGCTCACGCAGTGGTGGGGCCAAGGGGTGCTGGCCAGCGGGGGTGGGGTGAATCGGGCGGCCGTGGCGAAGATCGTTTTCGACGCCCCGGCCGCCCTGGAGCGGCTTGAGGGGCTGATTCACCCCATGGTTCACGAGCGGAGGCGGCTGCTGCGGCAGGGTTATCAGGACGATCCGGCCGTGGTCGCCATCGTGGAGGACTGCCCGCTGCTGGTGGAGACCGGGCTTGACGCCGAGTGCGACGTGCTTATCTTTGTCCGGGCGTCGCAGGCGGTTCGGCAGCGTCGCGTGGCTGAACACCGGGGCTGGAGCCCCCAGGAACTGGCCCGGCGCGAAAAGCGGCAGATGCCGCTTGACAAAAAGGCCGCGCTTGCCGATTATTTCATAGACAACGATGCCGGTCCGGGTCAGTGCCTGGCACAAACCCGCCGCGTCCTTTCCCAGATCATCCAACAGGATACTTCCGCAAGTGCTTGTTGAAAGCGGCCGACCGGCCCCGCGATGGGGCCTGCGGCGCACCATCCCTGCGAATCACAGTCATCACCCGCATGACGCATGAGCTTCCACTTGGCCGATTCGTCGGCCGCTCCCCACAGTGAATCCCCAACCAAGCCATCCAGCGCCTCGACGCGCGACCCAGGCCGACCACGGCTTTCCGCCTCCACTGACACACGGCGGAAGCAGGAGAAAGTGCTGATGCCCGACAACAAGAACCAGCGCAACCGCAAACGCCCGCAGAACCGCGATGACCGCCGTCCCCACAAGCCGGACGGCGCCGCCAGCTCATCCGGTTCCCCCGGCGCCCCCGGCGTGATCACCGCCGGCACCGACGAACAGCTCGATGCCGAGACGCAGCGCCGCTACGACGAGGCCAAGGGCACTCAGTTCAGCCTCCACGACCTGCAGAAGCAGACGGTGGAAGAGCTTCATGAACTGGCCACCAGGGAGGGGGTCAAGGATTTTGCCGGCCTCAAGAAGCAGGATCTGATCTTCAAGATTCTCCAGCACACCTCGACCAAGCAGGGCCTGATGTACGGCGAGGGCGTGCTCGAGATTCTGCCCGACGGCTTCGGCTTTCTGCGCAGTCCCGAGTATTCCTATCTGGCCTGCCCCGACGACATCTATGTCTCGCCCAGCCAGATTCGCCGCTTCGGGCTCAAGGTCGGCCACGTCGTGCAGGGCACCATCCGCCCGCCCAAGGAGAGCGAGCGCTACTTCGCCCTGCTGCGCGTCGATGCGATCAGCGGCCGCCAGCCCGACGCGCTCAACGACATCAGCAACTTCGAGGATCTCACGCCCCTGCACCCGCAGCAGCGGCTGATCCTCGAAACGCCCGGCGACACGTCCAACATCGAGATGCGCATCGTTGATTTGGTGGCCCCCATCGGGCGCGGGCAGCGCGGCCTGATCGTCGCGCCGCCCCGCACCGGGAAAACCATCCTCCTCCAGAAGATGGCCAACTCCATCATCACCAACCACCCCGACATCAAGGTCATCGTCCTGCTGATCGACGAGCGGCCCGAGGAAGTCACCGACTTCCGCAACAACACGCCCGACGACGTCGAGGTCGTGGCTTCAACCTTCGATGAGCAGTCCACCCGCCACGTGCAGGTGGCCGACCTGGTCATCGAGAAGGCCCGCCGGCTCGTCGAGTTCGGCGAGCATGTGGTCATCCTGCTCGACTCGATCACCCGCATGGCCCGCGCCTACAACACCGAGATGCCCCACTCCGGCAAGATTCTCACCGGCGGCCTGGACTCCAACGCCCTGCAGCGGCCCAAGAAGTTCTTCGGATCGGCCCGCGCCATCGAAGGCGGCGGATCGCTGACCATCCTCGCCACCGCCCTGGTCGACACCGGCTCGAAGATGGACGACATCATCTTTGAGGAGTTCAAGGGCACCGGCAACAGCGAACTGCACCTCGACCGCCGCCTCGTCGAGAAGCGCACCTGGCCGGCCATCGACATCGCCGCCTCCGGCACGCGCCGCGAGGAACTGCTGCTGGACAAGAAGGAGCTCGAACTGGTCTACCGCCTGCGCAAGGTCCTGGCCGACATGAACGTCGTCGAGGCCATGGAACTGCTCAAGGGCCGGCTCCAGAAGGTCAAGACCAACGCCGAGTTCCTCCTGACCATGAACCTCGACTGATCGCCGCGACCACCGCCGTCGCCTCGCCATGCACGCGCACCCATCCAAGCCCATGGATAGCCATCCATGGGCTTTATTGTGTTGGTGCAGCGGGTGGTCCCGCTACCAGTAGATGTACCGCGTGAACAGCCGCCGATCGCGCGCCGGCAGGGCGTTCGTGTCGGGGATGAGGTAGCGGTTCTCGTCGATGTCCAGCAGCAGCTTGCCGTGCTTGCCGTAGTCCTGGGCGCGGTCGCCCTGGTGGCGCATGAGGAACTGCATGGGGCCCAGGTCGGTGTCCACGCGGAACTCCAGGAACCCGCCGTGCATCACGGTGATCGACTCGATGGCTGAGATGGTGTGTACGAAGTAGCGCTTCAGCAGCGACAGGCGCACCAGCTCCTGCGTCTCCGGCGGCCAGTCGGCGAGATCCTCGATGAGGCCGACTTCCACTTCGCGTTTCTCGGCGTTGAGGTAGCGCAGCGAGATGAACTGGCTGGGATAGTGCACGGGCAGGCAGCGCAGGGCGAACACGCCGGAGTAGATGCGTTCGTTGACGACGGTGACGTGCAGCAGGCCGCGGCCGCCGAGGTGGATGCGGGCGTCATCGGGCGTCAGCCAGCGCACACGGTGGGGCACGGGGCCGCCGTTGGTCGGCTCACTCAGCGGCCCGTCGCCGGCCTGGTGGGCCAGTTCATCGACGGTGGGCGCGGCGGCGACGCCCTGCATCTTCACCAGGCGCGCGTAGATGCCGCCGTTGTTCATCAGCTCCGTATGCGGGCCGGACTCCACGATGCGGCCGGCGTCGACCACGAGAATGCGGTCCGAATGGCGCAGCGTGCTGAGCCGGTGGGCGATGGCGATGGTGGTGCGGCCCTTGACCACTTCGGCCAGGGCGGCCTGGATGGCGGCTTCGCTCTCGGCGTCGACGCTGCTGGTGGCTTCGTCGAGCACGAGGATGCGCGGATCGGCCAGCAGCACCCGGGCGATGCTCACGCGCTGGCGCTCGCCGCCGGACAGGCCCGCGCCGCGCTCGCCCACCCAGGTGTCATAGCCGTGGGCCGTGCGCAGGATGAAATCGTGGCAGTTGCCGGACTTGGCCGAGGCGATGACCTGTTGCGGCGTGGCGCTGCGCCGGCCGTAGATGAGGTTCTCGTACAGGCTGCCGCGGAAGAGGAACGGCTCCTGCAACACCACGCCGATCTGATGACGAAGCATGGAACTGGAGAGCTGGCGCACGTCGATGCCGTCGATCTTCACCGCGCCGTCGCCGACGTCGTAGAAGCGGCAGAGGAGATTGACGATGGTGCTCTTGCCCGAGCCGCTGCGGCCGACGATGCCGATCATGCGGCCCGGCTCGATGTCGAAGTTCACGTCGCGCAGCACCTGGCCGTGGCGGTCGTAGCCGAAGCTCACGTGCTCGAAGGTGATGCGGCCCTCGACGCGGGGCAGTTCGATGGGGTTGTCGGGTTCGGCGACCTGGCTGGGCGTGTCGAGGATCTCGAAGATGCGGTGCATCTGCGTGGCGAACTGCGTGAGCCAGTTGGTGAGCTGCGTCAGCGTCGCCAGCGGGCCGTAGAACATCCACAGGTAGCCGAAGAACGCCATCAGCTCGCCGAGGGTCAGATGGCCCTGCAGCACATTGCGCCCGCCGACGAACCAGACGATCCAGCCGCCGAGCTGGAAGAGCAGGCCCATGACCGGGTTGAAGCTGACCACGCCGCGATCGACGCTCAGGCGCGCCTGGCGCAGGCTGTCGCTGGCCTGCGAGAAACGCCGCTGCTCGTGGTCCTCCTGGGCGAAGGCTTTGACCACGCGGATGCCCGCCAGCATGCCCGAGAGCATGCCCGACTGCTTGCTCGATGCGTCCCAGAAGCGGTAATAACGCGGATAGACGTAGCGCCAGAAGATGATGCTGCCGGTGATGACCAGCGGGGCCGGCAGCAGCGCGAAGGTGGCCAGCCAGGGATCCATCGAGTACATGACGATGACCACGCCGCCGAGCACCAGAAGCTGGGCGAGGAAGCCGCCGGTGAGCTGGTGGATCAGGCCGTGCAGCGCTTCGGTGTCGTAGGCCACGCGGCCGACCAGCGAGCCGACTTGCTGCTTGTCGTAGTAGCCGACCGATAGTTTCTGGAGGTGGTCGACCAGGCGGTTGCGCATGTCCATGGTGATGGCGGTGCCGACGTTGGCGCCCAGCCGGCCGTTGACGATGTTGATCCCTTGGCGCATGACCTGCACGGCCGCGAGCACGCCGACGACCAGCAGCAGCATGTGCAGGTGCTCGGCGAGGCGGCCCGGCTCCTGCTGCCACGTGGCCGCCAGTTCGGGGCTGCCGGGCAGCACGCGATCGACGAGGATGCGCGTCAGTTGCGGCGCCACCAGATCCAGGCCGATGCCCAGGACCAGCAAGACCAGCATGGCCAGGGCCGAGCGGCGGTACGGCCACATGAGCTGCTGGATGCGTGTGAGCACCGCGCTGCGATCTATTTTCAGCGGGCCTTCGCGGGGCGGGAGTTTCTCGTCCTCATCGGTGACGACGATCGGCTCGCCGGCCAGCCGCTGCTGCAGTTTCTTGGCGACCTTGGCGAAACGGTCGGCCATGCGGTTGCTGTAGCGCAGCAGGTCAACGTAGGTCTCACCGACGCGGGCCTGGAGCAGACCGGACCCGACCACCGCTTCGCAGCGGAATTCGTTGGCTTCGCTGAAGCGGACGGTGATGGGCGGCTCGTCGTCGGCTTCCGGGACGACAGCCGCGGCATCATCGGCGACGGCCAGCCACTGGCGGCGGTAGCGGCCAAGACGGTCGATGTCGGTGCAGGTGCAAAGTCGAAGGTCGCGGCCGATGCCGAGAGCCTCCAGTCGGGCCGATATGTTGCTCGGCGGCGTCTGGCGTAACACGGGGGAATATCCTGCCGGGGGCGTCGCCGCGCGTCCGAGGCCCACGGTGTGTGGGCCGCGGAGGGGGCTGTTCGCGCCGTCTTGATAGCGATTCGGCGGCAAAATGCCAATCAGGGCCCTTGCGGGCGGCGCGGCGACTGGCCTGGCTCGGCGCAAAGAGAAAGCCCGGCGGGTTCAAGCCGGGCTTTCCGGAGATCGGCGCCTTGCAGCGGCCTGGGTTCCCAGTCAGGCCGTGTGAATGTTCACAAGGCACCAGCGATGCCAGCGGTCAATAGGTCATGCTCAGGCCGAACGTGCCGTAGACTTCCCACTCGTCCTGGCTGCCGATGGCCAGCGCCCGGGTGTCGCCTTCGGCGACGACGACCATGACGCCTGCCGACGCTTCCCACGCGCCGAACTCGGCGGGGATGAAGTTCAGCGGGGTGCTGAACACCGCGCCGAAGGTCACGTGGCCGAAGAAGTCGTCGCCGTAGTAGTTGCCCAGGTCCAGGCCCAGGGCGACCGGGATCGACAGGGTGATGGGGAAGTCCTCAGCCTCGTAGATGGCGAACGAAGGCTCGATGCCCAGCTCGAGGTAGCTGTTCTCGCCGCTGCCGGCCGCAGCCAGCTCGAGGGCGTAGAGGATGTAGGGATTCAACGCGGGCAGATCCCAACCGGCCATCAGGTCGGCGTCGTCATAGGCCAGGACGAACATCGCCTCCGTGATCGCGCCGGCGGCGCCGGAGGGATAGGTGTAGAAGACGACCATGGGGTCGAACGTGAAGCCGGCCGGCAGGCCCAGCGAGGCGCCCACCACATAGTCGGTCTCGTACCACGGGGCGTTGCTGTTGGCTGCCGCGGTGTCCTCGCTGTGGATGCTGTTCCAGATGCCGGCATAGACATCCAGGCTGCTGATGAAGTCTTCGCCTTCGTACAGGGTGGCGTTGATGGTGACGCCCGGCTGATAGATCAGACCGCTGTCCTCCTGCTTGACGCCGCGGAAGATGTACTGGGTCACGATCGTCTGGTCGAGCGAGAAGGTCACCGCCCCGGTATTGGGGCTGTCGATCGGCCGCTCCGGGGCCGGTCCGTGCGGCATGGCCCGTTCGGGGCTGTCCTGGGCGAAGGCGGCAGGGTTGGTCACGGCCAGCGCGGCGGCCGCGAATACCGCGGCGATCAGGTGCGGGCAGTGTGCGCGATGGGTGCGGGTCATTGTGCGTGTCTCCTGATTGAGGTAGGTGAATGGATGTCCGGTAGGTCTCGGTGCGTTATCGACGATTGACGCGCCCGCGTCTGAAAATGCACAGAGTGCAAAACCCGGGCCAGCGCGGCCGACGGATGGCCTATCGGGTTGCGGTTGTTCCGTAGAGGTTGAAGAATCGCCATTTGCCCGCTGCCGGAGGATGGCGTCCCGCTGCTGGCGCGAGGCGGCCCTGCCTGCTATCTGGTCACGTCCGGCCGTATTGCCCATATGGCGCGCAGCGGGCTCCGGTCTGTCGCCGCGAGCGGGAATAAAAAAGAAGCCCGACCTCGCGGACGAGGTCGGGCTTTCGATGGCGGGCGCTTTACCGGGACCGGGGTTCCTGCGTCGGTCGTGCGGAGGGTAAAGCAACCAGCTTGCTGTTACTGGGATTTAGTAGGTCATGGTCAACCCGAAGGTGCCGTAGACTTCCCACTCGTCTTGGGTGCCGATGGCCAGCGCCCGGGTGTCGCCTTCGGCGACGACGACCATGACGCCTGCCGACGCTTCCCACGCGCCGAACTCGGCGGGGATGAAGTTCAGCGGGGTGCTGAACACCGCGCCGAAGGTCACGTGGCCGAAGAAGTCGTCGCCGTAGTAGTTGCCCAGGTCCAGGCCCAGGGCGACCGGGATCGACAGGGTGATGGGGAAGTCCTCAGCCTCGTAGATGGCGAACGAAGGCTCGATGCCCAGCTCGAGGTAGCTGTTCTCGCCGCTGCCGGCCGCGGCCAGCTCGACGACGTACAGGATGTAGGGGTTGAGAGCCGGCAGATCCCAGCCGGCCATCAGGTCGGCGTCGTCATAGGCCAGCGTGAGGTCAAGCTCCGTGATGGCGCCTGTGGTCGCTCCGGTGCCGTCGTTGGGGAAGGTCTTGAAGACCACAGCCGCATCGAAGGTGAAGCCGGCCGGGAGGCCCAGCGAGGCGCCCACGGTGTAATCCGTCTGGAACCACGGGGCGTTGCTGTTGGTGGCCGCGGTGTCCTCGCTGTGGATGCTGTTCCAGATGCTGGCATAGACATCCAGGCTGCTGATGAAGTCTTCGCCTTCGTACAGGGTGGCGTTGATGGTGACGGCGGGCTGATAGATCAGGCCGCTGTCCTCGAACTTCACGCCGCGGAAGATGTACTGGGTGACAATGTTCTGATCGAGGCTGAAGGTCACGGCCCCAGTGTTCGGGCCGACGGCAGCCGGCTCCTGGGCCGTCACCGTCGCCGGCACCGCGAGCATGCCCGCGATGGCCAGACCGGCAATCAGCTTACCAATGCGTCCTTGTGACATTGTGATCTCCTTCAAGTAAACCAGGAACCCGATTCTCTTGCACCCCGGGTCGTTCACGCAACGATCCGCCGGGGCAATGCAATACCGTGAACGTCCGAAACAATGGTCTGCGAAAAATCAACCTTGTCAGGTGACTTGTATCGGAAACCGTGATGGCTGGACTGAACTTTCCGGCTGCATAATTTGCCCGGAATGTAAAGCTAGGTCAAGTCAACCCACCGGCCAGGAGGGGGCAATGTGGATATTTTCAGCGACAAAATCGTCGCTTGCCGGCCTACAAGGCACTTTTCAGGCTGGGGAAAACCCCCTGGCAAAATCGTCCCGCCGGCGGGCATGCTCCCGACGAACGCTTTCCAGGACCAAGCGGGGGATCCGATAATGCCGCTGATCGTCGGCCACGTTGCGGCAGTGCTCCTGCATCACCGCATACAGAAACTTGAAGGCATCGCGCGGCTGGTCCATCTGGTCCAGGGCCTCAATCAGCAGTTCCCGGCTCACCTCGGGCTCAAAAAGGTTCTCCAGGGACGGCCCGTCGCCCGTGGGGGCGCCTTCCCCGCTGCGGCGCCGGCAGGCCGCCAGACGCTGATTGCACAGATCAAGCAGTGTCACGCCCGACCAGGACAGGCGATCGACCATGTTCTGTTTGTCCAGCCTGGCTTCCTGGAAGAAGGGCGCGGATTCACGGGCCAGCAGATGTCTCAACTCCATCGGCAGCAACAGCTTAACGCCAACGCCCGGCTGCTGGAGAAACTTGTTGTCAAGCAACGGCCAGACCACCGCCTTCATCCGCTGCGGCTGGCCGTGGATTGAGCTTGGTTCATCCACCCGGTCGACCAGCACCATCAGGCCCTGATACCCCAGCGGCCGCAGGACGCCCAGCAGGCGGGCGGTGAGCTGGTAGCGGCTGTCGGCGTTGCCTGGCCGCGGCCAGGGTTGGCCCGACAGGTCGGTCCGGGAAAGCTGGCGCAGCATGGCCCCCAGGCCGCCCGCCCGCCGCTCGATAGCCCGGATTTCCGGCCGAATGCCCCGCTCCAGATTCCAGCAGCGCAGCCGCTGCGAAGCCCACAGCACGGCGAGCATCACGGCCGCCGCCACACCCAGGGAGCCGGCCAGGATCATCCATGCCGGCCCGTCGCCGCGGGCGGCGATCGTCAGCAGAGCCGCCCCCACAACAGCGCAGAACCCCGCCAGTGGGCCGGCCATTCGTCCCCGGATCGCCCCGGTCAGACCCGCCAGGCCTAGTTTGCGACAGAGGTGACTGAAGCGGGTCGTCACGGCCCCGCCGTGGGGTTGATCGTAAAGAGCTGCCAGCACCGCCAGGTCCGCCCGAACGGATCGGGGCAGTCGGCGGAGCACCCGGCGGTCCTGCGGCCCAAGTTCCACGGCCGCGCCTTGCGGATGCGCCACGCGCTGATCCAGAATCGCATCGACCAGTCCCGTGACCGCCAGCGACAGGATCGCGTCCTGATGGTCCGACAGGCGGACCTGTTCGAGCATCTTCTGCATCGCGGCCGGATCGTCGCGGCGCAGGCGGCCGCGGCCCAGGTGGTGCAGGATGCGGTCCAGCACCGGATTCAGGTCGTCGTAAGCCGCCAACAGCGTGCGTTGCCGGGGATGCTCACTGTTGTGCTCCGCCACCAGCCGGGCGATGGTCAGGCGGATGGCTGTCTTGCCGCTGCCTTTCTCGCCGAACACCACCGCCGTCGCCGGCGCATCGATACGCCCGAGGATCTTGGCGAAATCGGGATGCCGTGTCGGCGAATCGATCAGCCGCTCGAACACCGCGTCATGGCGCGCCTCCTCCGCGGCGAAGGGGTTGGCGGCAAGCCCATGTTCCTCGAGAAAGGTGTCGATGTTCATCGCATGGCTCTGTATGGCGCCCGGGTGGCCGAGGGACGATGATGCGGTTCCCATCTTAACCGGATCGCCAGCGGCTACCGATGGTCGTCACGCGCATGCGTGCGGGCATGGCGCCTACTGTCCCGTGACGGGACCGAGCAACGTCCCGATCGTCTGCCGCAGTGCCTTGAGCGTCACGGGTTCGGCCCGCGGCTGGTCGATGGTGCCGGTGACGTGCAGCGTCGTCGTGCCGGCCTGGAACGCCCGCATGGCCTGATCGATCGTCTGCGTGAGGGGGATATTCGCCAGCGGCCGCAGCGCTGCGAGCACATAGAGATTCACCGGCGCCTCGGCCCCCAGGCGGACGTCGGCCACCTGTCCGTACATGCGGATGTCGGACCCCTGGTTGAAATACCGCAGATCCTCGACCACCAGGTTTCCGCCTTCCATCCGCGCGTGCATCTCGCCTTCACCCGTCGGCTCGCGGCCCGCCAGACGCAGACGCATGGCGCCGTACACGGCGCCGAAGACACTGTTGCCCGCCATCGATGAATCTCTGATCGTCAGATGCCCGCTGCCGCCGAGGCTGGCCGGGTCGTCGCCTTGGAGCATCACATGCAGCTCGCCGCCCAGGCGGCCCCGGCCCAGTCGCGGCTCATCGCTCAAGATCGATCCGAGCTGGTGCAGATCCAGGTCCGTCAGTCCCAGACGCAGGTCGTAGGATTGAAAGCCATCCCGCTGCGTGACCCGTCCTCGAATGGCCACCGAACCGTTGGCAAGCGAAGCCGCCCCTTCATTGAGGATCAGTCTTCGCGGTCCGAGAAATCCCGCCAGATGCACCGGGCCCAGCGTGACCGGGCCGTAAGCGGCTTCACCCGTCGGCGTCAGCGTCAAAGTGAAGTGATGCGGCTCCAGAGCGCGAGGCTCACTCGTCGGTTCCAGCACCAGCGAGCCGTCCACCACACCGCTCAGGGGATGTGGCAGCGGCCGCAGGTGCGGCAGCACCGACAGATCGAGGCCCTGGCAAGCCGCGTTCACCACCGACTGCCGCCAGTTGTCCAGGTCGATGCGGCCCCGCGCGGCCACTGTGCCGTCGAGCACGTCGGCGTCGAAGCGATCCAGTTCCAGCACGCGCGCGGCCATGCGCCCTTCGAGGCCGACGCGGCCCAGCGGCCTATCGTCCAGCGCCAGATCGGCGCTGAGCCGCACGGGGCCGCGGATGCCGCGGGTCTGTGTGTCGATGTCCCATTGCGCCTCTCCCGTCAGTTGCCCCGCGGCCACGCGGCCGTCGGCGGTCACCCAGCTCAACGGCCACTGTCGGGCCCACATCGAAGCGGTCAGCATCGTCGGTCGGTTGAGGTTGAAGCGCACGTCGGCCTCGGCGCGGCTGTCGCCGTGTGCCAGCTCCGTGAGTCGCACGCGCACGTCGCCATCATGCAATCTCGCTTCGGCCCGGCTGCTGACGGCCCGCAGCGGCCCGAAGGTCACGTCGCGGAGGTCCGCCTCGGCCTCGAGTGTCATCGCCTGGGCGTCCAATTCACGCAGGCGCCCCGTAAGCCGCAGATCAGCCCTGCCGCTCATTGCCGGCAGGTGGAGCATTCGGCCGACCTGCTGCATGTCCACGTCGCGGCTGGTCAGCGACATGGCGGCGCGGCCTTCGTCGATCAGAAAGCTCAGTCGCCCGCGCCACAGGCCGCCCAGAAGCGACAGATCCTCCACGTCCAGGTCCAGCGACTGGCGCGTCAGGCGGCCGGTGAGCACGTGATCGACGCCGGCTTCCGAGCGCCATTGCCGGGCCGTGATCGCCCGGGCCGAAACCGCCGCGGTCACATGCAGATCCAGCGGCACCGCCGTTCCGCGCGCCTCGAAGCGGGCCACGGCGTCATCGACCATCTGCGCCAGGGTTGATCCCGGCGTCGGTTTCACGACGGCCCGCGCCTCCGTGAGCCGGTGATCGGTCAGATCGTAGGTGGCGACCCCCGCGGCCAGCCACTGGGCGGTGCGCACCGTGGCTTCGTGCAGGGCGATGCTTTGCGGCCCGCCGCGCAGAGCGACCTCCACTTCCAGTTCGGGCAAGCCCGCGAGGCGCCACTCGCGGCCCTGCACTTCGAGCGCCCACTCGCCCGCGAGCAGGTCGGCGGAAGCCTGGAGGTCAATCCGGGCCGGTTGCGGCGTGCGGATCGACTGCACGTTCACTTTCGGCCAGTCGAGGCGCGCCAGAAGTGATACGTCGCCCAGCGACCGGGGCAGGCCGTCCGAGCCCGTGCCCACGACGCCGGTTTGCAGATGCCCGCGCAGATTCCTCCAACCGGAACCGACGGCCTGGGCCTTGCCGGTGGTCTCCCAGTCGCCCAAGGGGCTGGTGCCGCGTGTGAGAAACTCGGCCGACAGCGCCAGGCGCTGCGCGTGCGGCCTTTGCAGGCGGATGCTCATCGAGCCGGCATGCCGCACCGGGCCGACCCGCAGGTTGGACCAGGCCGCCTGCGCCCGCCCCGTCGGACCGGGCAGGTCCACCTCGGCCGAGAGTCGCACCACGCCATCGAGTGCCTCGATGCCCAGATCATCCAGCACCACCCGTGAGCCGATCAGGCGGGCCGTGCCCCCGATCAGGCGCAGCGCCTGCCCCTCGATGGCCTCGGCCCGCACCACGAGGCCGCGCGGTTCAACTTGCAGGCCGTCACCGAGTGTGCGCAGTATGACCGAGCCGCTCAGCGACGTGCCCGGTATGGCCGCTTCGTGCAAGTCCAGCTGCCCCACGAGACCATCGCGGGTCAGCCGCCCCTGCCACTGGCCGCGCACATGCACGGTCTGCCCCGCGGCCACGGTCCACCAGGGGAATTGGTCGTGACCGGCCCGTGCGTTGAAGTCGGCCTGGTGCGGCAGGTCATCGGCGTTGACCAGTTGACCCGTGATGGTGATGTCGGGCACGGCGGCGCGCAGCTCCAGGGGCCAGGCCGGTCCGCTGCCCGCCCCGGCCGTCACGTCCACGCCGCGAAGTACAGTGCCGCGACCTGAACCGTCGGTCACGGTGACGGTCGCGCCGCGGACATGCAGGCGCGGCAGGCTGACGCGTTTTTCGGTCTCAGGCGCGTCCGTGGCCCTGGTCGTTTGGATCAGCGCCTGGATGTTCCACTGACCTGCGGTCGACTGCGTCAGGTTCAGCCGCGGATACTCGGCTCGCACGGCATGGATGTTGAGTCGGCGCGACAGCAGCAGCCAGGGCAGGTTGGTGTGGCGCACCGTGAGCACCGGGACCGCAATCAGTTCCTCGCCGGTCAGCGGGATCACGACGCTCAGGTTTTCCACGCGTGTGCGGCCCCGCCAGTTCACGAGGAGGCGCGTGGCATGCACGTCCAGCCCCAGACGGCGCTGGAGGGCGTCGAGCGCCAGCCGCCGCGGCAGGTCGGACCACAGCACAATTTGACCGGCGACAACCGCCGCGACCAGCGTCAGGGCGAGAATCACCAGCAATCGTCGAAGCCATGGGCGCATCGGGATCGACCTCAGGCAAGCGTAGGACCGTCGCGGGTGCGAGGCGCGATCCGGGTCGCTGGCGGCCGCGGTTACGGGGCCTCCGTGCCCTCTTCCGCGGGCACGATGTTGCCCGAGGTGTAAGGCCCGAACCCGAAGAACCACCAGTCGTGGCGGTAGGTGCGGCCGACGAACGGTCCGGAGCTGGCCAGCACCTCCCGTGTGTCCACCCAGTAAGCGACGAAGGCCACGTCGGCCAGGCCCGCCTGCTTGATGTTCTTGATCAGCGCCAGCTCCGGCGTGACGAAAGCCACCCCGTCCGTCACTTCATCGGTGGCGAAGGAGGGGACCACCACGGGCGGGACGCCCAGCAGGAAGTTGCTGCGGTCGATGCCCACGGCTCCGCTGCGCAGTTCGAGGATCACCTCCGCCGCGTCACTCTGATCCACCAGCAGCACGCCCGCCAGCAGCAGATGCGCCCGTACCGATCCATGCAGGAACGACCGCTGCTCGCCGTTGAGATAGGTCGCATCCACGAATACGCGGCGATCCCGCATCGCTTCCGCGGACAACTGCGCCACCGCCCGGCCGATCGCCTCCGACATCAGATACTGTTCGGTGGCCGTCCTCCCCGGATCGGTGACGCGTATCGTCGAACAACCTGACAACACCCCGAGGACGAACAAGCCCGGCCAGAGGAGTGGTAGGGTTCGATGCATGACCCGCTCAAAGAGGTTGTTTTCGCCCCGCCGCACCCGCGCCGCGGCCGGCGCTCAACGTGCAGCTACGATAGCCCGAAACATGGCCCGGGGCAACGGTGCGGATGTATGAATGCCGGTAAAGCCAGCCGTCATGCATGGATCGCGCGTGGTTGCCACAATAAAAAAGGGCGCCGCGGGGCGCCCTGGTCTTTCGTGCGGCGTGGGGCCGGCTTCATCACGTCAGGTATGTGTGCTCCAGCGAAAGGCGCAGCTTTTCGAGGGCCTTGTTCTGAATTTGTCGCACACGCTCCTTGGTGACGCCGATGATGCGACCGACCTGCTCGAGCGTCAGGGGATTGGATTCCCTGGTATCACGTTCCGCCGAGCGGTCGCGCCGCAGCGCGAAGCGGTGCTCGATCACTTCCCGTTCGATGTCCGTCAGCTCGGCGCGGTTGTTGCGCAGGATCAGGCGGATCTCATCGACGCACTCAGCCTCGTGCCGCTCGTTCTTTTCTTCCTGGTAGTCGCTGCGCTCGAGTTTGGGATCGAAGTCGGTGGGGAACATGGCCCGGTACTTGCTGAGCTTGACGCCCGTGCGGCTGAAGGCCTTGAGGATGGCCCGGCAGGCATAGGTCGAGAACTTGAAGCCGCGGCCCACGTCGAACTTGTCGACCGCGCGCAGCAGAGCCATGTTGCCCTCGCTGACGAGGTCGGCAAAGTCGATCTCGCTCATCCGCGTGCGTTTGGCCATGGCCAGCACCAGGGCGAGGTTGGTCTGGGCGATCTGGTCGCGGTAGTTCTCGGCCCGGTTGAACCAGTGGAGCATCTGCCGGCCCTGGCGGCCGGTGACCGGACCATCGCCCACCTGCTCCTTAAGCTTCACGACCTGGTAGCGGCAGTAATTGAACTGGAGGAACAGGTGGCGCTCCTGCTCAGCGGTCAGCAGCGTGGTGCCGCGGCCGCGGCGGCCCGTCTCGCGGTCCACGGGTGTGAGCGTGTCCATCACCGGGTGGTACCAGCTCGTGTCCGGCGGAGCGATCTGCCGCTCAGGCGCGAAGATCCCCGCCTCAGCGTCGGGCGCGTCGAAAAACGGATGGTGCACGTGCTCATACTTCTCGGTGAGGATCGCCTTGAGCCTCGCCTGATCGCGCTGTGACAACTGGGCAGCCGAGTCCACGACTGCCAGCCGTCCACGGCGCTGGGTCTGGGCAAGTGGCGAACGGTGATGTTCGAGCGTGGTGATCTGGGTCATGGCCTGCCTCCACCGCCCCTGGGCGGAGTTGCGACCCATCCTGCCGTGCCCCGGTCAGGTTACATGGGCGTCATTGACGGCCCGTGCGTCATCGGCAGGGCAACGATCCCCCGTGCCCCCGCGGCGCCGGCCGGTCGCGCGTAGCGAGCCGGTCGGACAGCGTTGATGGCAGAAGGGAGATGTTCTGCCGCTGACCCCAGTCCAGGGCGGCCTGAGGGCCAGTGTGCGTCTCGCTTCCGGTTTAGTTTACTGCTGACCTGCCCGAATCGTTCGCCCTTTTTAGAAGGATTCCAGAAAAAAGTCCGAGTTGGTGTGACCCCTTGGAGCTGTCTTCGCACGGGAAAGGGCGATCTGGAGATAATCGGACTTTTGATCTGGCGGCGCACGCCTTCTTGACCGGTCCGGAGCGGGTTCCTAGGATCAGCCCGCATCAGGGGGTCGCATCCATCCGTATCTGCGACCGTCGGCATGTCCGCCTTGGGGGCGGGGCGCGGACGGCCCGCCGTCGGATTCCGCGATCCGCGCCAGGATTCATCAGGTTCAGAGATATCCACAGGAGACAGCCATGGCCTTCACGCTTCCCGATCTGCCTTACGCACCCACCGCCCTGGATCCGGTCATCGACACCCAGACCATGCAGATCCACCACGGCAAGCACCACAACGCCTACGTCACCAACCTCAACAAGGCCCTGGAGTCGGCCCCGAACCTCGCATCGAAGTCGATCGAGGCGCTGATCGGCGACCTGTCAGCCGTGCCGGAAAACATCCGGACAGCCGTGCGCAACAACGGCGGCGGACACGCCAACCACACCCTCTTCTGGACCGTCATGGCCAGCCCCGGCAAGGGCGGCGGCGGCAAGCCCGCAGGCGCTCTGGCGGCCGCGATCGAGAAGGAACTCGGCGGCTACGACAAGTTCAAGGCCGACTTCGCCAACGCCGGCGCCACACGCTTCGGCTCGGGCTGGGCCTGGCTGTCGGTCAAGGACGACGGCAAGCTCTGCGTCTGCTCCACGCCCAACCAGGACAGCCCGCTGATGAAGGGCGTGGTCGACTGCCCGGGCAAGCCGATCCTCGGTCTGGACGTGTGGGAGCACGCCTACTACCTCAAGTACCAGAACCGCCGGCCGGACTACATCGCCGCCTGGTGGGACGTGGTCAACTGGGCCCAGGTCGCCAGGAACTACGAGGCCGCGAAGAAGTAAGCGGTTCTCTCACATGAAGAAACCGGCAGCCCCACCTGGAAAGGTGGGGCTGTTTTCTTTTCCACTGCGTGATCTGATTGGGCACCATCCTCAATACTTACATGGTGCCCCCAGGCGCGGCCGCTTCATCCCCGCTTCTGCCGCTCGGTGAAAATGCGCTTGACCGTCTCCATCGCCATCTTCGGCTCGCGGCGGCGGGTCAGGATGCCGTACGGACTGATCGACAGGCTGTGCCGGCTCGCGCCCTCGTGCCAGAGGTGGTCGGCCCAGCACCAGATCGTCATGCCGCGCAGGTACGGGGCCGTCATCCCCTGCGTCTCCTGTTCGATCACCTTCGCCTGACGATCCTCGCCGTTGTGCCCGCCGCGAACGCCACGCAGGCCCACGTGCCCGAACTCCGTGATGACGATCGGCTTATCGGGGAAACGCTCGTGCACCGCCGCCAGCTTCTCGCGCCAGAAACGCTTGGACACCTCGAAGTCCGGCTCAGGCAGGCGGGGCTGGGTGTTCATCGCGTCGTTGTCGTCGGCGGGCAGATTCGCCCAACAGTCAAGGTGGTTGCTGGGGTAGCTGTTGACGCAGATGACGTCGTCAGCCGCGAAGTTGAAGTTGGTGTACCACCAACTGCAGACATGCGTGGCGAAGCGCGTCGGGTCAATTTCGCGGGCCAGGTTCGTCAGCTCGGCGTTGCCGGCCGCCACCTCGGGCTTGCCTTCATGCGTCTCATTGCTCACCGACCAGAAGATCACCGACGGATGGTTGCGGTCGCGCAGGATCATCTTCGTGAGCTGCCGTTTCGCATTGGCCCGCTGCGTCTTGTACACCTCCTCGCCGAACTCGTAGCCGCGCCACCAGTAAAGCGGAATCTCGCACATCACCAGCAGCCCGATCTCGTCGCACAGGTCCATCTCGCCGGGGTGGTGCGGGTAGTGGCAGAGGCGCACGAAGTTCGCCCCGGCCGCCTTCATGCCGCGAAGGTCCGCCTCGACGATTTCAAAATCCGGACACAATCCCGTGCGCGGGCTGTCCTCGTGACGGTTGAAACCCGTCAGAAAGATCGGCCTGCCGTTGAGCAGGATCTCGTGACCCCGCGCTTCGATCTTCCGGAATCCGAAACGCACGTCGTGGCTGTCGACCGCTTTGCCGTCGCGGTGCAGCGCGATCCGCACGCTGTACAGCGTCGGACTGTCGGGCGACCAGGGCTGCACGCCCGCCACGTCGGCCTTGAGCACACGTTCGACGCTTCCGCCCGGTCCGATCGAACCGGCGCTGTCCTTGAGCGTCGCCAGCACCTTGCCGCCTGCATCCGTCACTTCCGCCACGATGTCGGCCGCGGCCGCCTGCGAGCCTTCATTGGCCGCCTGCACGTGCAGCTCGAATCGCCCGCCTTTCCCGCCTGGCTCAGCCACCACCCACGCGTCGGCCACGCGCAGCCGATCCGTCGCGATCGCATACACGTCGCGCAGAATCCCCGCGTACGTCCGCCAGCCGCGCTCGTAACCCGGCACATCGCTGCGCACGAAGCGGTTGTCCACGCGCACCGCCAGCACGTTCTCCGCGCCCGGCCGCAGGGCCGCGCCCGTCGGCACGTCGAATCGCAGATACCCGTCGCCGTGTGAGCCGATCTTCGTGCCGTTGAGATAGACGTCGCAGTGGTCCGTCACGCTCTCGAAGCGGATGACGACATACTTGTCCGCCCAGTCGGCCGGCACATGGAAGCGGCGGCGGAACCAGGCGCTGTCGATCCATGTGTGCATGTCCGGGTGGCAGTCCTCGGCCGCGCAGGGCACGTTCGCCGCTAGCCAGTGCGAATCGTCGCAATCGGCCGCATGCCAGCCCAGCAGTTCCCCTTTGTCCGATTCGTCCGGATGCATCCGCCAGGGACCGTTGAGTTCCATCGTGGTTCGCGGCATGGTCGTGTGCTCCATCAGCCGCGGCATGCGGCGGGCGGCCATGGTAGCCATCTGCCCGGAAATGCAAACATGGTCAGTGTGATGTCAACTTGACATCAGCTTCACGGAGGCCGCGACATGGTGATTCGCGCCCTGCCGCGTCAGTTCGCTGGTCATCAGGTCGACCGACGCGGCCGCGACCGGGCCGAAGTCCGTCGTCGCATGTTCCGCGAGCAGCGCCCCCAGTTCCGTCGGCGGCCGGGCCCTGATCCGCGCCACCGTGACGTGCGCCTCCCATGGCCGCGGCTCGGGCGCGAAGCCCAAGTCGTCGAGCGCCGGGCCCAGACGCGCGACCATCCCCCGCAGTGCGTCGGCATGCTCCAATCCGACCCACACCACCCGCGGCCGCCGCGCGTTCGGAAACGCGCCCAGACCCACGAAACGCATCGTCAGCGGCCCCGTCCCCGCCGCCGCCTGCGCCATCGCCCCGCGCAGCCGCTCGAACAGGCCCGCCTCGACATCGCCCAGAAACCGCAGCGTCACATGCAGACTCTCCACCGGCACCGGCCGCACCGCCGCCCCCACGCGCTCCAGACGCCCCAGACGCCGCAGCACCGCCCGCAAAGCGTCGGTCGCTTCCGTCCGCACGGCTATGAAGCAACGCGGCATGACACTGGCTCTCACCCGCGCCCACGCATGCGCGAACCGATATCATACGAGCGTGAAAACCGCTTCCCACGCCTGGAATCAGGAACCGCATCATGGCTGCTGAGGCTACGGACCGTGAACTGCTCGCCGAGGCGGTGGGCATCGTCAACGACGCTTTCCTGGGCCTGCTCACCACGGTCGATGACGACGGGGCGCCCCACGCCCGCTGGATGGGGGCCGCGGCCATGGGCGGCGGACTGCGCGAGATCTATACCATCTGCGGCCGCAACACGCGCAAGGTCACGCAGATCGAGAAGCACCCGCGCGTGTGCTGGATCTTCGCCAATGACGATCACACTGGCGTGGTCACGCTGCACGGACGGGCGGAAGTGCTCAGCGCGCCGATGGTCAGCCAGAAAATCTGGGATCGCCTGGTCGATCACGCCCGCACGTGGGCGATGAACGCTCTTTCGGACGACGCCCATCTGGAGTTCGTGACGATCAGGACGGCGGTCGAGCGCGTCGAGATTCTCAGCCCGCGGCACAGGATCTTCGCCCCGCGCAGCATCACGCTCGACGCGTGAGCCCAGGCATCCGGCGGCTACTCCTCCGGCCCGACGCTCGCGGCCGCGGCGACGCGGCCACGCGGATCGTTCTGAACCACTGCCACCATGCACAGAATGGCCACCACCGCCCCCACCTGCACGACACTGATCCGCTCCGCGTCCAGCCAGCCCCACGCCATGGCGCCCAGGGGAATGATGTACGTCACCATGCCGGCATACAGCGGCCCGCGCGTCTGCACCAGAATGTAGAACATCAGGATCGACGCCCCGGTGCCCAGAATCCCGATCTGCGCCAGCGCCGCCACGCTCCATGCCAGCGTCGCTCCGTCCGCCCGTACCGGCTCGGTCGCCGCCGCCAGCGGCGCCACCACCAGGGCCGACAACGCCATCGCCGCGAACGTCAGCGCCGTCGCCGGCACATTCCCGAAACGGCGCTTCAGGAATGTGTTGGCCGTCGCATAGCACGCCGGCACCGACAGCGCCATCAGCAGATCGGGCCACGCCATCGCACGATCCAGGCCGTCGCCCACCAGCAGCACCATGCACGCCAGCCCGATCACCACGCCCGCAAGCTGGCGGGCCGTCGGATGCACGCGCAGCAGCGGCACCGACGCGGCGATCGTCAGCAGCGGCACCAGCGCCGGCATGATCCCGATGAACGAACTGTTCTGGTACTTGCCGATCAGATACGGCTGCACCACGAACGGCCAGATAAAACCCAGCAGCGCCAGCAGGCCCAGGGCCGGCAGATCCGCCAGGCCGAACGGCCAGCGGCGGCGCTGCCGGAAAAACCACACCAGTCCCAGCGCGACCATGGCGAACAGCAGCCGCCCCGCGCCGATCGACAGCGGCCCGAAGGCCGCGTCCGCCTTCTTCATCAGAATGAAGTTGCTGCCCCAGAAGAGGCAGATCAGGATGAACATCACATGATGCACGTGTGGGCCTGTGGTTGTCGGCAATGTATCGATCGCGGGCTGCGATCGATGGGTGGGACAGGGCAGCACGATAACCACGTCGGGCCGATATGCCAATCGACCGCCGCGGCGCCGATATTCGATGGGGCGGCTGCGGGATGCGACGGGCATTCAGGGCAACGTCGCGCATTGCCGCGTCGGCATCAGCCGCGCCACGGTGTTGCGCCGCCGGCGGCCCAGGTCAGTCTTCGGGAAGGACCAGCAGCACGTAGCGGACGTTGCCTCCGAACATCACGCGCACACGGATGCCCTCGGTTGGATCGAAGGCGGCGATGGTCTCGATGAACTGCTCGACGTTCTCGATCGGCTCGTTCATCACGTGGGTGATGACCATACCGCGCTGCAGGCCCTCGGCCGCGGCGACTGAACCGGGGCGGACTGCCCCGATGAGCACACCCGTGGTCTGGGCGTCGATGTTCAGGCGTTGAGCGATCGGGGCCGTCAGCGTGCTCAGCCGCTGGAATCCCAGCTTCAGGAGCATGTCCCGGCCGGGTTCGGCGTCGCGCGGCTCGGACTGGCCGGGACGCTGTGCGGCTGCGATCTGGTCGGGCAGTTCGCCCAGTTCGACTTCGACCTCCAGTGTTTCGCCACCGCGGAAGATGGTCAGCGTCACCGTCGTGCCCGGCGGCATGGCCGCGATGTTCTCGCGGAACTGTTCAATGCTGGCCACAGCCCGGCCGTCCACGGCGGTGATGATGTCGCCGCTCTCCACGCCCGCCAGACCGGCCGGCCCGTCCTCCAGCGGCTGGGTGACGAGTATGCCGCGACCCTCGTACCCGAAGCTGCGGGCCATGGCGGGCGTCAGTTCGTCGATGCCGATGCCCAGGTAGCCGCGGCTGACCCGCCCGGTGTCAATGAGCTGATCGACCACGTGCGTCACCATGCGTACAGGGATGACGTAGCCGATGCCTTCCGAGCCGCCGCTGCGCGTGGCGATGGCGGTGTTCATGCCGACGACCTGGCCGTAGATGTTGGTCAGCGGCCCGCCGGAGTTGCCGGGGTTGATGGCCGCATCGGTCTGGATGAAGTTCTCGTATCCGCCGCGCGATACCAGCAAGCCGATCTGTCGGCCCTTGCCGGAGATGATGCCCTGGCTCATGGAGAACTCGTTGCCGAAAGGCGAGCCGAACGCGAAGACCATGTCGCCCTGTTCGACCTCGTGCTCGGCAATCGCGGCCGGGTGCAGGCTGTCGGCATCGATGCGGAGAACCGCCACATCGGTGCGCGGGTCCGTGCCGACCACCTCGGCTTCATACTCCGAACCATTGCTGAATCGCACCATCACGCGGTCGGCGTTGGCGATCACGTGGTTGTTGGTCACGATGTGTCCCTGGGCGTCGTAGACCCAGCCGCTGCCGGCGCCGCGTTCCCGGGGAACGTTGTACCGGTCGAGTTCCCGCTCCTGCATGTCCTGGTCGGGCGGAACCTGCTCTTCGGGCATCATGGGTCCGAAGAAGCGCCGCAGCAGCTCATCCTGCGGACCGAAGAAAAAGTCGCGCGCGCCGCCTGACTGGCGCGACCGGCCGCGCTCGAACGACTGGATGTGTACGACGCTCGGCTCGACGACCTGGGCGACCTGCCGGAAGGCGGAGGAGAGTTCCGCCAGCGTGGGGTTGCTGTCCAGGTCGCTGCGGATCAGGGCGATGCGGTGATCGGCCTGGGCCCAGGCCATCTGCCGGGCAGCCTGCGGGCCGACGGTCATGACCGCCAGCAGTGTGAGCAGCAGAACCAGGGCCGGCCCGTAGTAGCGGATGCGATGCATGGGGAGAATCTCCGGGATCGTGCCATGTGATCAAACGTGGTAAGCCCCCGTGAGAGGGCTACGGACATACTACGCCGCCGGCCGCGTCCGGTTCGCCGGTTACCCCTCAAGCCGGTAGGGGTGATCGTTTTTCAGATATTCGCCTGACTGCGCCAGTTCGACCCAGCGGCCGGCCGCCTGGCGTATTGCTTGGCCGACCTCGCCCAGCACCGGCGCGAACGGCGCATGCCAGTCGGTCAGCCCCATCACGTCATGCAGCACGACGACGTGGCCGTGACACGCCGGCCCGGCTCCGCAGCCGATCACGGCGACCGGCTCGTCGGGGGGCGTCATGCCCTTGATGGCCGCGATGGCCTGCGCGGCAACTTCGGCGGGGACGGCTTCGTAGAGAAGCATGACCGCGCCGGCCCGGACCATCACGCGGGCCTGCTCGACCAGGGCGTCGACCTGCGCCTGGTTGTGAACGACCAGCCGGCTGCGGCCATGATGAAGTTTCCGCTGCGGCCGCGAACCCAGGTGCGCGACCACCGGGATGCCCGCCCGGCTCATGCGCGCCACCAGCGGAGCGTGGCTTTCATCCACTTCGAGCTTGACCACGTCGGCTCCGCCTTCGGTCAGGAAGCGGGCGGCGTTGGCCACCGCCAGGTCGTCGCCGCACTGGTAGCTGCCGAAGGGCATGTCGCCCATGACGAACGCATGGGGCGCCCCGCGGCGCACGGCCGCGGTGATCGTGACCATGAAATCCATCGTCACCGGCAGCGTGTTCTCGTAGCCCAGCACGAACTGGGCGGCTGTGTCGCCCACCAGCAGCGTGCGCAGACCGGCCTTCCACAGCCAGCCGGCCGTGGTCGCGTCGTAGCAGGTGAGCATGGCGAAGGGCCGACCCTCGCGGACCCACCGGCGGACCGTACCCAGACGAATGCGCTTGTCGGCAGGCGATGGCGATGAGCGTTGGGGTGAAGGTGGAGGTGTTGCAGCAGCCATGGCGGGATTATATCGCCCGGCCATCCGCACCTTCGCGGAGCGAAGGCGCGGCTTGAGGTGAAGCGGGCGGTCGGGGTTGCGCATGCAGCGCCGCTTCGACATATCCATCGCGCACCCGTGCGGGATAAAACGCCGCGCCCACGGCCGGATTGTCCGGACAGCGGCCGGTGCGCAGGTCGAACATCCACCCGTGCCGCGGACAGATCACACAGCCGTCGGCGATGGTCCCGCCCGACAGGCTCGCTCCCGCATGGGGGCACGCGTCGGCCAGCACCGTCACGCCGTCGCCGTCATCGTCCCGAAACACCGCCAGCGCCCGCCCGTGAACTTCCACGTACCGTCCCACCCCCGGCCGCACCCGGTCCAGGGCGATGAT
>CAZUUQ010000019.1:30577-37878 GCA_964622625.1 uncultured Phycisphaeraceae bacterium
GCGCTCAGGGCGCATCCTGTCCGCGGAAAGGGCTTGAGGCCCACCTGCCGCAGTATAACTTGTCACGAACCTCTTTCAGCCCGCTGTGGCGGACATCGGGCAGCTCCTTGGAAGGAGGTCGTGATGTCCCCATCACTCCCTGATCGTCCGTCTCTGGATCAACTGAAGAAGCAGGCGTACGAACGACACGAGGCCGCGAAAACCCAGGGTCGCGCGATATCGCTCGCCGACGCCTACCACGAACTGGCGCAGCAGTACGGCTTCGCCTCGTGGCCGAAGCTCAAACACCACGTCGAAACACAACAGGTGCCGGCAGACTACCGTGAAGTCATCGAACGCGGTGACGTGCAACGCGTACAACACTATCTGCAGGAGCGGCCCGAACTGGCCAACGCGCGGTTGATCGATCCTGATCGCCCGCGAGGCCAGGTATTGGCTCACCCCGCGGCCCTGCACGTGGCGATCAGCGCGGCCCAGAAAGACGTGGCCTTGTTGCTGATTGAGCACGGCGCGGACGTCAACACCATGTGTCGTGGGCGTTCACCCGTGCATTGGGCGATCGAGCACTGCCACGGCCTGGTCGAGCCGTTGCTGGAGCATGGGGCGCAACTGGATTTCGCCGCGGCGGCGAATCTCGGCCGGCTGGACTTGATCGAACAGATGCTTGAGCGGGATCCGGCGTTGGCCACGGCGAATCCGACGGGCAGCCCACCGTTGGAATGGGCGGCGTGGGGCGGTCAGATGCCCGTCGCGAAGCTCTTATTGGAGCGCGGCGTTCGCCCGGATGACGTGCCCACAGCCTTCGACGCCGCGATCCGCATGAATCACGACGGCATCCTTAAGCTGCTCCTGGAACGCAGCCAGAACCCCGCCGGTCAGGTGAACAAGTGCCGACTCCTGCACACCGCCGCGGGCGTAGCCAACACGCATGACAACGTGGCGACGGTGAAATTCCTGCTGGATCAAGGGGCCAATCCTCTTGCGCGGGATGAGCAGGGGCGCACGCCGCTCGATCTGGCCCGTGAGCTGCGCGCGACCCCGCGGGATCCGTCCGGCCATACCGACGCGCAAACCGTCGCGATGTGGCTGGATGGCGTGATCGCGGTGCTCAAGACGGCTGAGGCGACACGGCGTTGACGGCACAACGTGAGTGAATGGAAGGGGACGCCTGGAGCGAAAACTGCGGCAAGTTCAAAGCGCGAAGACGAATCCCTCACAGTCGCTCCGCGAGGCGCAGCAGTCGCTGCCGCAGGTCGGGCAGCTTGGTGGCGGCCACGTCCCAGACGATGGCATAGTCGACGCCGAAGTAGTCGTGAATCAGTCTGTCGCGCATCGAGGCGATCTTGCGCCATGGGATGTCGGGGTCAAGCTGCCGCACCGAATCAGGGACTTTCTTGGCGGCCTCGCCGATGATCTCCAGACTGCGCACGAAGGCTCGTTGAAGCACCGGATCTTCGCTGAAAGCCTCGAAGCTGAGTCCCGGCATGTGAGCCGCGACGAAATCGATTTCGTCGAGAATGTGGCGGAGGTATTCACGCGGCGATGGGGACACGCTCCACCTCGCGCAGGATGTGCGGGCCGATATATGGGCTCAAAGACTCGACGGTCACCAGTTCAACCCGCCGTCCCAGCAGGTCTTCAAGCAGGAAAGCGGTGTCCATGAAGTTATCAAAGGTGCGTCGGCCGGGCGCGAATTCCACCAGGATGTCCACGTCGCTCGCGGCCGTCTGCTGGCCACGCACGAACGAGCCGAACAGCCCCAGGCTCCTGACGCCCAGCGGAGCCAGTAGCGGTCCCGCGGACCGGAGGCGCTGCAGCACCGCATGCTTGTCGTCGGCCGGTGTGGTCATGATGCGTATGGCTCCCGTGCGCCGCGGTCGTGATGATTTTACCACATGGCGGGGAGAGTGATGATGAGAAGGCCGCGTTCACGCCTCGCTGGCGTGGATGAACTGGCGGTAAAGGTGGGCGTAGACGCCGCCGGTGGTCAGCAGCTCCAGGTGCGTGCCGCGTTCGACGATGCGGCCATGGTCGAGCACCAGCACCGCGTCGGCGTGGCGGATCGTGCTCAGGCGGTGGGCGACCACGAAGCTGGTGCGGTTCTGCAGCAGCAGCTCCAGGGCGCGCTGGATGCGGGCCTCGGTCATCGTGTCCACAGCACTGGTGGCTTCATCCAGAATGAGGATGCGCGGGTCGGCGAGCATGGCCCGGCAGAAGCAGATGAGCTGGCGCTGGCCGAGCGAAATGTTCTTGCCGCCCTCGCCGACTTCGGTGGCGAAACCTTCGGGCAGACCCTCGATGATGTCCAGGCAGTCGAGCCGGCGGGCGGCCTCGATCACCTGCTCGTCGCCGGCGTCGGGCCGGCCGACGCGGATGTTGTCCATGACCGAGCCGGCGAACAGGAAGTTGGCCTGCAGCACGATGCCCATCTGCCGGTGCAGCGACGCGCTGGTGATGCGGCGGATGTCATGTCCGTCGATCAGCAGCTCGCCCTCGCCGGGCAGGTAGAACTTGGCGATGAGGTTGATGATGGTGCTCTTGCCGCTGCCGGTGGCGCCGACGAGGGCGACGGTCTGGCCGGCCTGGGCCCGGAAACTCACCTCGTGCAGCACTGGACGGCCGGGCACGTAGCTGAAGCCCACGTCGCGGAACTCGACGTCGCCCTGGATCGGCGGCAAGTCGACGGCATCGGCGGCGTCGGACCATTCGGGCCTGGTGTCCAGCAGGCGGAAGACGCGCTCGGCCCCGGCCATCGACGTCAGGGCCGAGTCGTACATGCTGCCGATGACGACCACCGGCTCGAAGAACAGGCCGGCCATGAAGAAGAAACCGATCAGGGCCGCGACCAGGGCCTGCTGCTCGGCCGGATCGGGATGCAGGTGGAAGATCCGCCACGCCGCGATGATGAGCATAGCCGCGAAGAACAGCGGCCGGGCGAACTGAAGCAGCGGAATGAACTGGCCGCGGATGGTCTCGGCCCGCACGTGATAGCCGCTGTGGTCCTCAACCAGCTCGCCGAAGATCTCCGCGTTCACGTCCTGGCGCACGTAACCCTGCGTCACGCGGATGCCGTTGACCGACTCGGCCAGGTTGGCGGTGACGCGGCTGAAGGACTCCTGCACGTCGCGGTGGGCGGCCGAGAGACGCGGGTGAAAGTGCCGGTGGATCATGAACACCACCGGCGCCAGCGTCAGCAGCACCAGGAACAGCATCCAGTCGTACCAGAGCATGAACGCGGCCGAGAAGATCATCTGCCCGCTCTGCACGAGGCTGATGAACAGCACGTCCTGCACGCCCATGCGGACGTTCTCAACGTCGCTGGTCATGCGGCTGATGATGCGGCCCAGCTTCATGCGGCCGAAGAAGCTCATCGGCATGGTCTGCAGGTGGGCGAACAGCTCGTTGCGCAGGTCGTGGACGATCGACTCGCCCAGCTTCAGCGCCCACGAGGAGCGGAAAAAGTGCGTCACGTGCGTGAGTATCGCCAGACCCAGGAAGCCGGCCACGCCGACCGCCAGCGCGCCCGGCCGGCCCTCGGCGATCGGACCGTTGATCACCAGCGACATCGCATAGGCGATCAGCGGCAATTGCACGGAACGCATGAGCACGGCGATCAGCAGCCGCCGCCGCAGGTGGGCGTGCGGCCGTGTGTAGCGGAACAGTCGGCGGATGATGCCGAAGTCCAGCGGACGCTGCTCCGGCTCCTGCTCAGCCTCGCGGCGGACCTGCGTGAGCGTCCGGGCGTGCAGGGCGGGGTTGCTGCTCATGACGCCGCCTCCTGCCGCTGCGGCTGGTCCCGCACATCGCACCCGTCGAGATCGACGCCCAGAAGACGCCGGCTCTCTTCGTCGGCCACCTGAAGTTTCGCGGCCCGGCGGTACTGGCCGCGGACGTTCATCAGCTCCTCGTGCCGGCCGACCTGCACGATGCGGCCCTTGTCCAGCACGATGATGAAGTCCGCCCGGCGCAGCGTGCTCAGACGGTGGGCCACGACGAAGGTGGTGCGGCCCACCATCGCGTTGTCCATCGCCTGGAGAATCTCGTGCTCGGTCTCCGGGTCCACGGCGCTGGTGGCGTCGTCCATCAGCAGGATCGGCGGCTGCAACAGCAGGGCGCGGGCGATGGCCAGACGCTGACGCTGGCCGCCCGACAGGTCGTAGCCGTGTTCGCCGATGACCGTGTCATAGCCGTGCGCCAGCTCGCGGATGAACTCGTCGGCCGCGGCGATTTTCGCCGCCTGCTCCACCTGCTGCCGCGTCGCCTCCGGGTAGCCGAAGGCGATGTTGGCCGCCACGGTGTTGCTGAACAGAAAACTCTCCTGGAACACCAGGCCGATGCCGCGGCGAAGCTGGTCGAGGTCCATCTCGCGCAGGTCGCAGCCGTCGAGCGTGACGCGGCCCTGCGTGGGATCATAGAACCGCGGGATCAGGCTCAGCAGCGTGCTCTTGCCCGAGCCGGTGGCGCCCAGAATGGCCACGCACTGCCCCGGCTCGACGCGGAAGCTGATGTCCGCCAGCACCGGCTCATCGCCGTCCTTGTAGGTGAAGCCGACGTTCTCGAAGACGACCTGGCCGCGGATGTGCTCCAGACGCCGGGCATGCGCCGGTGTTGCGATCTCGACGGGCGTGTCCATCACCTCAAAGACGCGCTGGGCGCCGGTGAGGCTCCACTGGATGATGTTGGTGATGTTGGCGATCTGGTTGACCTGGCTGGCGAACCCGCCGAGCAGCCCGCTGAAAACCACCAGCCCGCCGCCGAGCGTGAAGGACGGGTCGGCCATGACCAGGTAGCCGCCGTAACCCAGCAGAATGGCCATGTTCACGTGCGTCAGGGCCCCGATCGACGGAATGAAAGCGCTGGTGAGGCCGAAGATGCTGAACTGCTGATCGCGCACCCGGGCATTGGCCTCCTGAAACTTGTGGGTCTCCAGCTTCTGGCGGCCGAAGCATTTGACCACGTGCATGCCCTGGATGTTCTCGTTGAGCCGCAGGATCATGTGGTCGCTGAGCTTGCGTGCTTCACGGTAGCGCGGCCGCACCACGCGCGAGAAGATGATCGAGGCCCCCGCCATCACCGGAACCGTCGCCAGGCACCAGAGCGTGAGCTTCACGTGCAGGTTGAGCATGTAGACCGCATTGGTCACGAGAATGACGAGCACCAGGATCACCTGCACCACCACGCGGTCCATGAACATGCGGACGGCCTGCACGTCGCCGGTGACGCGGTTGATCAGCGAGGCGCTGCTCGACGCGTCAAAGAAGCGGAAGCTGAGGCGCTGCAGCTTGTCGTAGACGCGGCGGCGCATCTGCACGACGATGTTCTGGGCCACGCGGGCATGGATGACGGTGACGACATACTGCAGGCACGCGATGATCGCGGCGCTGCTGAGCATGGCGGCGGTCAGCAGGCCGATCACGAGCATGGGGGGCCAGTCGGCCGGCGGCGTGAGGCCGAAGGGCCAGCGGATGGGGTGCGGCTCCTGGCCGACGTGGTGGCGGAACACGTCCAGCGCGATGCCGAACGCCGTCAGACCCACCAGGGCCAGCGCGTACATCAACACGTGCAGGCTCACGATGGCCAGACACCCGAAGCGATAACGCCAAGTCATGCCCAGCAGCCGGCCGATGAGCCGGAGGTTGGACATCTCGCGTTCGCTGGCAGGGGCATTGGCCTGTGACGTCCTGTCACGCCTGGCCGTTTTGGCGGGGTCCGCAACCACGCAGCGGCGTCCGGAGCGGGCTTGCCGGGCCGCTCGAACCGGATCAATCAAACGGTGAGTCTATCGACCGGGCCGCCGGCCACAAGGCACGACGCGCATTCGGGCAACAAATTCTCAGAAAAAGTCGGTGCGATGGGGGCCGGGGCCGAGGGCCTCTTGAATCTTGGTCAGCAGCGGCTTAGCCTGCCGCCTCGCACCGTCGCCGCGGCCCCGTCACGCCCGCGAACACAAGGAAGCACCGCATGTCCGCCGATGCCGCCGATACCGCCCGCACTGCCGCGAACTTGTTTCACAAGCCCCGGCTCATGACCCCCGGACCGACCGACGTGCCCCCGGCCGTGCTCGAGGAGATGGCAAAGCCCATCATCCATCACCGCACCAAACAGTTTCAGGCCATCTATGCCGAGCTGTCGCAGCGACTGCAGCGCATCTTCCGCACCCGGCAGCCGGTGCTCAGCCTCGCCGGCTCGGGAACCACCGCGTTCGAAGCAGCCCAGGTGTCCCTGGCCGTGCCGGGGAGCACGGTCCTCGCCGTCGCGGCCGGCAAGTTCGGCGAGCGGTGGGAGGACATCTTCAGGCAGTACGCGCCCTTCCTGAATCTGAAGGTGCAGGTCATGGCCGTGCCCTGGGGGCAGGCCGCCGACCCCGCCGCGATCGAAGCCTTCCTCAAGCAGCACCCCGACACCAGCCTCGTCACGGTCGTGCATTCGGAAACCTCGACCGCCACCGCCTGCGACCTGCGCGCCATCGCGGCCGCCGTCGCCGAGAGCAAGTCCAAGGCCCTGCTGCTGGCCGACTCGATCACCGGCCTGGGCGCGCTGCCGGTCGAGATGGACGCCTGGGGCGTGGACGTGCTGGTGACCGGCTCACAGAAGGCGCTCATGCTGCCGCCGGGCCTCGGCTTCGTCGCTCTGGGGCCGCGGGCCCTGGCGCGCCTCAAGGATGTTCCCGCCGGGCCGTGCTACAACCTCGACCTGCGCCGCTGGCTCAAGAGCTATGAGAAAAACGACGTGCCCTTCACCCCGCCGGTGTCGCTGATCCGCGGCCAGCGCGTGGCCCTGGAGATGATCGAGGCCGAAGGCCTGGAAAACGTCTGGGCCCGCACCGCCCGCCTCGCCGCCGCCAGCCGCGCCGCCTTCACCGCCATGGGCCTCAAGCTGATCTCCACCAGCCCCAGCGATTCGGTCACCGGCGCGTTCTATCCCGACGGCCCCGGCCTGGGCATCGACGACTCGAAGTTCCGCGCCGCCATGCGCGACAGGTACCGCATCGAGATCGCCGGCGGGCAGGATGGCCGCGGCGCCAACTGGAAGGGCCGCATCTTCCGCATCAGCCACATGGGCTACGTCGATGCCGGCGACACGCTCGCGACCCTGGCGGCCCTCGAAGCCGAACTGATCGCCGCCGGCTGCGCCATCAAGCCCGGCAGCGCTCTGGCCGCTGCCGCTCCGCTGCTGCGCGGGTGATGCCGATGGACCACATCGCGGCGGGCAAGCCCGCTGCGCCCGCCCAGCGCCGCGCCCCGGCCGGTTACAATACGCCCGCACCTTCACCCCACGCGAGCCGGCCCGTGGAACACGAC
>CAZUUQ010000020.1:0-13278 GCA_964622625.1 uncultured Phycisphaeraceae bacterium
CAGATCGAGCTTGCGGCCATGGACCATGGCCCGAATGCGTCCATCCTGCGGCAGGCGGCGCTCAGAGATGTCGAGGTTGGACATGACCTTGAGCCGTGAGAGGATGGCCGCGTGCATATGGTGCGGCGGGTTCATGATCTCGAACAGCAGGCCGTCGATGCGCAGGCGCACCTTGAGCTTCTTTTCCTGCGGCTCGATGTGGATGTCGCTGGCGCCTTCCTTGATGGCGGTGAAGATCAGGTAGTTTACGAAGCGGATCACCGGCGACTCGGTGGCCGCCTTCTCCAGGTCCAGCTCCTCCTGGTCCTGGGCGACGACCTCGATGTCGTCTTCTTCGATGCCCTGGATGATGTCATTGACCGCAACGTCGCCTTCATCCTCCCCCCTGAACGTCTCAATCAGAGCGGCCAGTTCGAGGCGGCTTATGACCACGGTCCGCAACGGCGCCCCCAGTCGGTGGCGGACCTCGTCAATGATGACCACATTGTCCGGGTGGGTGATGCCCAGAATGACGCGCAGCCCCTGCTGACGGATCGGCAGTACGCCGTTGGTCTTGCAGTAATCCAGCCCCAGACGCTGAGTGTATTTGTTGAGCGCGATTTTCGCCGGATCGAGTGCTTCGAAAGGCAGGCCCGCCAGTTCCGCCACCACGCGCTGAAGAGCGGGCTCGTCGACCCCCATGTCATGGAGGATGTCGACCAGGGCCTTGCCGGGACTTTTCTCGACCACCGTCCGCGCGCTGGTCAACTGTGCGCCGCTGATGATGCCGCGCTGCACCAGTATCTGTCCCAGATCGCCTGTTGTGGGAGCATGCGCTTCACCGTCAGGCGTCCAGAGATCGCTGAATGCAACGTCCGCGGCATCGACGTGACCCATGTCCGCCAGCGGCTCCGCAGACGCCTGGCCATCACCCAAGAGGTCGCGCAGTTCATTACCGGCCATCGGCAGGTCTCGCTCTCACAGGGGGGCCAGCGGCCTAATCGCCGCTTCCGAAAATATCTCGACGCAGACCGTCCGGGTTGTCATTGCCCTTCATGCGCAGCACGAACAACATGTCATGGGCCAGCAGCTCGACCGCCATCTCCTCGGTACGGATGCGGCGGACGGTGAAGCTTCCAAGCTTGTTACCCTCGCGGTACATGTTGTTGTTGACCATCGCGATGGGCATGCGGCCGCCTGACACACTCTGCAGCCGCAGCGCCTGGTATTCATCGGTCAACTGCTTCTTGAGCTTTGCTCGTTCGCGTTCGGCCTGACGCAGCTCGGCATCGGGATCATTCGCATCGACTGACTGGCTGTGCATGCGAAATGGATTCTTTTTGAGATTCGCCATGGGCACCTGCTGCTCGGCCGCATCCACGGCGAAGATATCGATAATCGCGTCCGTATCCGCGAACAGCCGCGCCAGATTGCGCGTCAGCAACGGATCGTCCTTGGGCAGCACGTCGGGCCGCGTCAGTTTGGCCAGTGCCTGTTCGATCTTCGCCTCCACGGCGCGATTGGCCGCGCCCCCCGTCAGGTCGCTGTGTGTCGCACGCATCGCGTACAAGGCCCCCGCCGCCATCAACGCCACCAGGATGATCAGCAGCGTCCCCTGGTTGATGGAATGCAGTCCCGGACGACCGCTCTCGAAGTCCAGGTCGTCAGCCTGGGGCAGTTCCTCGGGACGGCCCATACCCTGCGCGCCCAACGCCAGAGACGACGGCGCGTCCGAATCCGTCAATGGAATGTCGTGCTCGTGGGCGTTGCGCCGTGCATTCATGGCCGGCTCCCTTGTCCCGAGGCCACCGAACCGGCGCCCGCGGCATCGAAAAAGATGCTCAGCACCAGTTCGGCCTGCAATTCACCTTCGGGGCTTTCGAACTTGCGAACCCGCAGCCGAGGCAGTTGCGTGATGCGCGGCAGCTTTTCCAGCTCCAGCAGAAAGCTGTAAAACCCGTCGAAGTTGCCGAATATCAGCATGCGAATCGGCAGTTCCGTGTAGTTCGCCCTGCGGATCGGCTTGTCCGTACGGATGCTCTTGGGCATCAGTCGCTGTGCTGCCGCCAGCTCCCACACCTGCTCGAGGATCACTTCCACCTCGCGCTGGTTGGGCAGTTTCCGCTCGAACAGCTCAATGGCCTCAGTCAGTTTGTCAATCTCCTCGCCGAGGTCGGCGATGGTCTTGGTTGCCTCTTCCAGCTGTCGCAGCTTCACCTGCTTCTGGCGGATCTCCTCACGGGCCTCTTCGATCTGCGCGTTGCGCGGCTCGAACACGAAGAAATAGGAGGCCACCGGCATCGCCAGCAGCAACAGAAGAAAGACGAACTCTCGCATTCCAAATCGCATGGCTGGTCCTTCCTCCTGGTTTAGCGGCCCGTTGTCATCGGTGACGATCCACCGGCGCGCGTCGGGGACGCCTCCGTGTCGAGCCGGCGGCCCGTGTCACCCGCTGAAGCCTCAACCGCATCGGGTGTATCCCGCCCCAGGTGGGCCTTGAGGTCCACGTCTTCGTTGAGGGTCATCTCAACGCGGAAGCGGCGCATGGCCCGCCCCTCGACGTATTCTTCCTCACTGACAATCAAATTGACGTCCGTGAACAACGGTGACGCTGACAGGGCTGTCATGAATTGCGCCACCTCCACGTCCGTCGGAGCCAGTCCGATGAGGTACATCGACACTTCCGTCTGCGGTATTTCGGGCACAGCATCGGTCGCTGTGGCCATCGCGGCCCGCGTTTGCCGCGCCTGCTGCAAAGCGGTGGTCGGGCGGGGTGCCGTCTGCAGCACCCGCGTCGACAGGTTCAGGTCCATCAGGCTCAGAGTGGCGGGCATGTTGTTGACCAGTTCCGCAAGCATCACGCTACGCGGGAGACGCTCGATCAGAGCAGCGCTGACCTGGGCCTTGTGAACCATGGCGTCCTTGCGCCGCTGCAGCATGTCCAGTTGCTCCAGTCGCTTGGCCGCCTCCTCAAACCGCTGATTCACCTGTTCCTGAAGTGAGCGGATCTCACTGCGCTGGCGATCGGTGACGAAGAAAGCCGCCACCACCGCGCCCATCACCACGACAAACAGCAGCAGGCTGATTGTGTTGGTACGCCGTTGAAGGCGGCGCTCCATGTATTCATCGGGCAGAAAGTTCGTGTCTAGCATGGCAGTCTCTTTTCTCGCCGGCGCCTCGGCGTCGCTGGCGCGGGCCGACATCTACAGGTTCGGTTCGCTCAGGCACAGGCCCACCGACACAGCGAAGCCCGGCTGGGCCTTGCGCAGATCCACGCCCCTCGGCATAGGTCCGTCGCCGCGCGTCAAACGCGCCAGCGGATCGCCCAATTGCGCACCGATGCGCAACGCCCGGGCGATGTGCTGACACACCGACGTCTTCTGCGACCACCCGCCGAGAAACACCAGCTTCTCGATGGGCCGACGCGGGAACAGACGCTGGTGATGACGCACGCTCATCTGCAGCTCTTCCACCAGACACTGCAGGGTTTCGTTATTCGCCAGAGCGCTCGGGCGCGAATCGACCATTTCCGTCGACGGCACCGCGGCTGTCGTCACAGCAGCCATCGTCCCGCCGCCAGCCGTCGCCACGGCATTGCCTTCCGCACGCATGCGTGCCTGAATCATCGCCATGGGCCCGCAATCCTCGCCGTTGCCATGGCCGGCCGTCTGATCCCTCTCATCAATGTCCGCAATCAGTCCCACGGAGGCGCGTCGCGGCGGCAGAGTCGCCGCAAACTGCGCTGCGTCGCGATCGTCGGCAGCGCCGCCTTCAGCGACCATCGCCTCCAATGCGTCGCCGGCAGCGTGAATCGATTTAGCCAGCACCATCGTCTTGCCGTGCGCGACGAGCATCTTGGTTGTCGCCGCCCCGATGTCGATGAAGCAGGTGGTGCGCTCGCTGTCGGCCTCGCGGCGAAACATGTGCGAGAAAGCGGTGAGAATGGCCTGGGTCTCGCTGTGCATGCCCACCACATCGCAGCGCAGTTGCCGCAGCAGGCTCACGTAGCGCATCACCACCTCCCTCGAGGCGGCGAGACAAATCACTTCCTGGCGCATGGCCCCATCCGCGACAACTTGCCCCACCTGAAAATGCCGCACGACCATCCGCGCCGGATCAACATTCAGTCGCTGACGCAGGTGCAGCGCCACTTGATCGTCCATGTCGCCCTGGTCCGATGTGGAAATCTGCAGGTGCTGGATCAGCGTCTGAAAGGCCGGTAGCGAGCAAATCACACGTTTGCCCTTGAAGCCTCCGTGCCTGAGCAGGTCATGCAACTGCTCGGTGAGAAACGTCTGCCGTGACAAGGGGTCCTGACGTGCGGACGCCGGCAGTTCGATCGCTGCCGCCGCTACGATCTGTGGCGGGTCGGTCGCCGTCACCTGCAGCAATTTCAACCAGCGGGCGCCGAAATCGATACCGATCGGTGACAGTTGCGTTCTGGACAGACCAAACCACATGACGCTTCCATCACCTCCCACGGCCCTGTCGGCACCGTTATCGCGGCCGCATCGCGGGTTATCGCCCGCCGCGCAGCCACTTGCCGCCGGTCACTACAGAGGGAACATCGTCGCTTTATCCTGCCCGGTTTAGCCCTTCGACCCGCCCTGCCTCAACCCGATAAACGGACGCGGACCATTGCCGACTGATCGGCCTGTGACGATCGCGCCGTCTGTGCGGCGACGCGCGCTCACCGGCGTCGTCAGTGACTACAATGGCCGCTCGGCCTCGAAATCCCCCCGGAAGTCATTCCACTTTCCCGGACCCATTCCATGCAGCCGCTTACGCCGCGACAGATCGTTGACGCCCTCGACCGCCACATCATCGGCCAGGCCGACGCCAAGCGGGCCGTCGCCGTCGCCATCCGCAACCGCTGGCGCCGCCAGCAACTGGCCCAGCGTGACGAGAAGGCCGCTCGCGACGTCTATCCCAAGAACATCGTGATGATCGGTCCGACGGGTGTGGGCAAGACCGAGATCGCCCGTCGCCTGGCGGACCTGACCGACGCCCCCTTCGTCAAGGTGGAGGCCAGCAAGTTCACGGAGGTGGGGTACCACGGCCGCGACGTGGAGTCGATGATCCGCGACCTGCTGGACCAGGCCATGTCCATGGTCCGGGACGAGCAGTCGCACATCGTCCGCGAGAAGGCGGCCGAGGCGGCCGAGAGCCGACTTGTCGACCTGCTGCTTCCCGGCACGGGAGGCAGCGAAACCGCGCCCAGCTATTACACGCCTGTCGAAGCCTCCGGTCAGCGCCGCGAGGAGGTACGCCAGAAAATCCGCCAGCAGCTTGCCGCGGGCACGCTGGACGACCGCCAGGTGGAGTTGAAGATCAGCTCGCGGCCCTCGGCCACGCTCATGTTCGCCAACATGGGCCTGGATCAGATGGATCCTGATATGGCCAACATGTTCGAGAAGCTCATTCCCGAACAGACCAAAGCCCGCAAGGTCACCGTCGCCGAAGCCAGGGTTATTCTCATCGAGCAGGAGACCGACAAGCTGCTGGACCGCGAGAAAATCACGGCCGAGGCCATCGCCCGCACGGAGGAGAGCGGCATCATCTTCCTGGACGAGATCGACAAGATCGCCACACCCGGCGGCACCGGCGGCGGTGCGGGAAGTGGCGGCGGCGGACGCGGGCCGGACGTCTCCCGCCAGGGCGTGCAGCGCGACCTGCTGCCGATCGTGGAAGGCTCGACCGTCACCACCCGTCACGGCGTGGTCCGCACCGACCACGTCCTGTTCATCGCGGCCGGCGCGTTTCACAGCACGGCCGTCAGTGACCTGATGCCCGAACTCCAGGGCCGCTTTCCCATTCGTGTGGAGCTTCAGTCACTTGGCAAGGATGATTTTGTCCGGATCCTGACCGAGCCCGACAGCGCTCTGACCCGTCAGCAGCAAGCGATGCTCGGCATCGAGGGCCTGGAGATCACCTTCGCCGACGGGTCGGTCGACGCGATGGCCGAGCTGGCGGCCCGGGCCAACGCCTCGCTGGAAAACATCGGCGCGCGCCGGCTGATGACGATCGTCGAGAAGGTCTTCGAACAGATCAGCTTCGACGCGCCCGAGATGACGGCGCGGGGGGAAAAGCAGGTGACCATCACCGCCGACTTCGTCCGCCAGCAGGTCGCCCCCATCGTGGCCGACGAAGATCTGAGCCGCTTCGTCCTGTGACCCCCTCCGTGCGAAACTGGGAAAGCCGGGCAAGCCGCTATCCTGCGAAACAAGGGCCCATTCATGTCGGAGCTCTGAATGATTTCTGGTGCAACGCAACCCAGATGTTTAACCCATTGCAGGCACTGAGTGTTCTCCTGCCGAGTCCCAAGTAATCACGCCGCGCATGACGCGGTGTGAACCGGGCCAGGCTCCGCGCCCCCGCTGTCACAACGGGATATGCGGGTGCGGATATGGGCCGGCTGCGGCGCAAACGATGCCCTCGGATCGTCCGCGCGCCGTGGGCGGACAACTCAGATAAAAAGCCCAAAGGTGGCCCATGCCTTGGCTCGATCAATAGATATGGTATGATTAAGCGCGTCGAGGCCCGCTGTTCGTGCCTGGCCGCATTCCGCGGCGGCGGCGGGTTGTGAGAGCGATTTGCGAGTCGGCCGATGGTCAAGGCGGTTGCGCCCAGTCCGCGATACGAGGGCTTTACCGTCCTCGAACTGCTGGTGGTGATCGCCATCGCCGGCGTGGCCATGGCGTTGATCCTGCCGGCTATCAGCAATTCGCGGCAATCGACCGCTCTTACCGCCTGCCAGAACAACGCCCGCAACATGACCCGCGCCAATATCGCCTATGCGGCCGACCACGTCGGCCGCACCGTGCCCGACCTGCGCGCCCCGTCTTATGCACGAACCCCCGACGGCGGCAAACGTCTCTGGCGCGACGGGCAAGCCGCATTCCGAACAGTCGTCAACAGCATCGATGACCGCAAGCTCAGTTGGTTCGGGCAGCTTGAGAACATGTACCTCAGCGGCGATCTGGGCGGAGCCATCTGCCCCGTCGTCGACAACCATCGCTGGCATGGCTACGACAGCCACACAGGACAATGGGCGTGGCCGATCGACTACTCCATCAACAAGTTCGGCGTCAACACCTCCATTGATTTCGCCGACGATCCATCGCGCAACGTGATGTTCGGTGAGCCGAACATGCATCGGCCGCAGATCAGCTTCATCGTCGATGTCATCGCGTTTTACATCATGTGGGGCAATGATCCGTCCAATCGCGCGGATCTCGAACAGGTGAAGGTCGGCTCGCTGTCATTCGGCTTCGTCGACGGGCACGCCGCCCGCGTCGGTGTCCCGAAGGTGCAGGTGCCCTTCCTCGAAGCCTACCCTGAACTGGCTCTGTCAGCCGGTTCACCACCGCCGGCCAACAGCGCCGGTGGGTACTGGAATTACTTCTGGTGGAACCCCAGCCAGGTCCAGGATCCCCACGGCCGCAATATTGCCCGCTTCCCACCCGCCAACGACTGGGCGCCAGGCCCTGACCTGACGCTCGATTAGGCCATAGCGCCGCGTCCCTGCGGCGCGACGCACCGTTGCCGACCATGACAGCCTTCCGCCATTGTCGCTGTGCAGCCGACGAACGGCGCTCGCTCGCCGCGAGAAGAAGCGCCCATACCCTGATGGAGATGGTCGTCGTCGCGGCCATGGTTGTCGTTGTCTTCGCCATCGTCCTGCCAGCGGTCGGCACCGCCCGGCGCTCGGCCGCCAAAACCGCCTGCCAGACCAACATTCGGCATGTGGGTGACGCCGCCCTGGACTACAGCCGGGCGAACCGCAATCGAATGGTGCCTGATCTGCGCTGGCCGGCGTGGCGCCTTGGACCGGACGGGTCGCGCCAACAGCGAGCGAACGCCTGGAACACCCAACCGCCGTATGATCCGGCCGTGCGCAAGCAGAGCTGGCTGGGCCAACTCGATCCCTATCTTGGTGAATATCGCCGGCGCCTCGATTGCCCTCTGGTCAACGATCATCGTAAAGGCGGATACAACAGCGATGAAGACCACTACGTCTGGGACACCGACTACGTGATCAATCGCTTCGGCCTCAACACGCCGGTGGACGTTGCCGACGAGCCGTCGCGGGCCGTGCTGTTCGGCGAACCGAACATGCCGCGCACCACGGTAAGTTACCTGCCTGAAATCATCGCCTGGAGCACGTGGTGGGCGTACAACCCGGACGTGCGCGCTGACCTTGAGCAACTTGTGGCCGGCAGCGTCAGTTTCGGCTTCGTCGACGGGCATGCTGTCCGCGTCACTGTCCCTGAAGTCAACATCCCCTTCGTGGCCGCCTATCCTGAGCTGGCGCTGTCCGCGGGTTCACCGCCGACCGGCTCCCACATCGCGATGTTCAACAATTACCTCTGGTGGCGGTCATCACAGGTGGAAAACCCGCTGCTCAATCCACGGCCGCACTATCCCGCACACAACGACAGCATCCTCCGCTGATTCACCCTTGGCCGAATGTGAGCTTCAAGCTGCGCTTTCGTCAGGCGATGGGGCGGAGCCGCATGCCCCGCGTGGATAGCCCCCTGCTGTTCGGTATACCCTTCACGCGTTACCGTCGACACGGCGGCTGGCCCGCAGTCATTTCCTCTACCGGCAGTGTCGGCAGAGCGTCGAGGAACTGGCGGCCGTAGCGTTTGCGAGTCAGGCGGCTGTCGAGCACGACAACGGTGCCGGTGTCGCGGCTCGATCGGATCAGCCGGCCGAAACCCTGCTTGAATTTGAGGATCGCCTCGGGCAGCGAATACTCCATGAACGGGCTGCCGCCGCGGGCCTTGATGCGCTGCATACGCGCTTCGATCAGCGGCTGATCGGGCACGGCGAAGGGCAGGCGGGTGATGATGACGTTGCGCAGGTGCTCGCCGCGGACATCGACGCCCTGCCAGAAGCTGGCCGTGCCGAGCAGGACGCTGCGGCGGTCGCCGCGGAATCGCGTGAGCAGCTCGGAACGGCCAACATCCTCGCCGTGCACGAGCATGGGCATCGAACGTTCCTGGAGATGCGGGCGCAGCCAGTCGGCGGCGCGGCGCAGCAGGTCGTAGCCGGTGAACAGCACGAACGCGCCGCCGTCGCTGCGGTCCAGGTGCGCGAGCACGCGGGGCATGAGGCGGTCGAAGAAGATCCTGTCGTTGGGGTCGGGCAGGTCGGGTTCGATCAACAGCTTCGCCTGGCGGGCGTAATCGAACGGCGAGCCGAGCAGCAGCGTGCGGGCTTCGTCGCAGCCGAGACGCTGCTGAATGTGTGCGAAGCCGCGCTGGCGGCGGGCGTCGCGATTTTCACCGACACTCCGCTCGGCGGCGTTTGCCGCATCACCATCGGCGCGGCGGGCGCGGGTGGCGAGCGTGGCGCTGGTGAGGATCACGCCGATGGGCTGACCCTCGCGGTTGCGGGCGTTGAAGAGGGCTTCGCGCAGCAGCGGGCCGACTTCGACCGGCGCACCGATGAGGGCGATGCGTCGGCGGCGTCTGCGCCGGCCGGGTTCACCCGCGGCCGGGCCGCTGTAGTCGAGCCAGTAGACCGCGTCGGTCAGCTTCTGGGCCAGCAGATGCGCCACCGTCGTGCCCAGTGAGGAAGCCCGTTCCGCGTAGGCATTCAACTCGAACTTGTCCGCGTCGCGCTGCACGTGGTCGCGCAGCATGCGCAGGGCGATGGCCAGGTCGCCCAGCGGGCGCGAGAGGACGTTGTCGATGACATCGGGCTGCTCGATGCGTCCGTTGGCCCGGCCGTGCTGCGTGTGGTGGTCTTCGAGGGCGTCGAAGAACATGGTCGCGGCCTGGCCGGCTTCGAGCGTCTGGCGGACAGTCCGGTCGACCAGTTCCTGCGGGGCGTGCTTCGCCAGCGTGGCCAGGAAGCCACGGTGCTGCCGCGGGTGGAAGAGTCGCGCCAGCAGTAGGTTCACCTGGTACTCGCTGACGCGCAGGCCGAAGTGGTCGCCGGCCACGTCTTCGACGGTGTGAGCCTCGTCGAGGATGACGTGGTCGTAAGGCGGCAGGATGCCCGCGCCTTCGCTGCGCAGGGCCAGGTCGGCGAAGAAGAGGGCGTGATTGACGATCAGCAGGTCCGCATGCTCGGCCCGGCGGCGGGCGATCTGGTAGAAGCACGTCTCGTAGGTTGGACAGCGGCGGCCCATGCAGTTGCCGGCATCGGACTGCACGTCCTCCCAGACCCCCAGCCCGCCACGCTCCAGCGGCGGCAGCGTCGCCAGCGAGCCGTCGGTGGTGTGCTGGGCCCAGTCGGTGATGTGGTCGAGATTGCGTTCGGCCTCGGGTTCGCTGAACAGGGCGTGTCGGCGCTGGCGGGCCAGTTCGAGGCGGCGGCGCGAGAGGTAGTTGCCGCGCCCCTTGACCAGCACGGCGGTGAATTCATCGCCGACGGCCGCACGCAGCAGTGGAATGTCCTTCTCGATCAACTGTTCCTGAAGCGCGATGGTGTGCGTGGAGATGACGACGCGCTGCCTGGGGCCGTGATCGCGGGACGCAAGGATGCGCCCGATGGCGGGCAGCAGATAAGCGAAGCTCTTGCCCACGCCGGTGCCGGCCTCGACCAGCAGGGCGGCGCCGTCGCTCAGGGCCGCATCGACGGCTTCGATCATGGCCATCTGCTGCGGCCGACGCTCGTAATCACCGTCCAGTCGCCGGGCGACCGGTCCATCGGGCGCGAGGATGGCGTGGGAGTCGAAGGGCATGGCGGCATTGTAGCGGTGGGTTACAGGCTGCTAACAGTGTCCTCCCCCACCTACGCCAATAAAAAGGCCCAGGCATGGCCATGCCTGGGCTTGGGTTGCAGTGCCGTTGTCGCGGGCGGGGTTACTTGATCTCGGTTTCGCCGCCGGCTTCCTTGATCTTCTCGGCCAAGGCGTCGGCTTCTTCCTTGCTGACACCTTCCTTGAGGGGCTTGGGAGCGCCATCGACCAGGTCCTTGGCCTCCTTGAGGCCCAGGCCGGTGACTTCGCGGACGACCTTGATGACCTTGATCTTCTGGTCGCCGGCCGCCTTGAGGATGACGTCGAAGCTGGTCTGCTCCTCGACTTCCTCAGCCGCGCCCGCCGGGCCGGCCATCATGACGGCTCCACCGGCTGCCGGCTCCAGGCCATAGGCGTCCTTCAGGTAGTTCTTCAGATCCACCGCCTGCTTGAGGGTCAGCTCGGCGATCTTGTCGCCCAGCGCCTTGATGGCGGCATCCACCTCAACCGTTGCCGTTGCTTCTTCGCTCATGTTATGAACCTTCCTGTCACGTTAACTCTGCGCCCGATAGGTCGCCGCACAGTGCGGCGATTTAATCCGCCCAGGGCGGACCAGTCCGACGCGGATGTCTCCATCATTGAGCCGGCCTCATCCGACCTTGCGGATGGCCTCGCCCTTTTCGTGCTTCTCCTCGATGGTCTTGAGGATGGAGGCGACGGCGCTGCCGGCACTGAGGGCGGCGCCGATGACCTGCCCGGCCGGGCCGAGAATCACCTGGATGACCTGGGCCTGGGCTTCGGCACGGGTGGGGAACTTGCTGAGGGCCTCGACCTGGTCGGCGGTGTAGACCTCGCCTTCCATGATCGCGCCCTTGACCTCCAGGGCCTGGATCTCCTTTACCCGGGCGATGATGGTGCGGGCGATGTTGACTACGCTCTCCCCGCCGTAGACCAGAGCGCACGGGCCGTCAAGGAGCTGGCCGAGCTTCTCCATGGCCGTGCCCGTCAGGGCGGACTTGGCCAGGGAATTCTTGACCACGGTGACGCGGACCTGCTCCTTGAGCAGGCCGGCCCGCAGGTCGTTGTTCTGATGCGCGTTGACGCCGCGGATGTCGATGACCACGCAGCCGTCGAGGTTCGCGAAGCGGCGACGGTATTCTTCGGTGATCAGATTCTTGACTGGTTTGCTCATGGCTGTTTCTCACACTGATGATCCGGGCCCGCCGGCCTCGGCTTGCGTTGTGATGAGGCCGCGTCACACGGCGACGCGCACGCCCGGGGTCATCGTTCCAGAAACCGTGATGCGTTTGACATACACGCCCTTGGTCGACGACGGCTTCATGCGGTTGATGTTGCTGATGAAAGCCTCGGCGTTCTCCAGAAGCTGCTGGGGGGAGAAGCTCTGTTTGCCGATGACGGCATGCACGTTGCCGCCGGCGTCGTTGCGGAAATCGACCTTGCCGGCCGCGTATTCCTTGACGGCCGTGGGCACGTCCGGCGTGACCGTGCCGTTCTTGGGCGAGGGCATCAGGCCCTTGGGACCCAAGGCCCGACCGAGCTTGCTGACCACACGCATCATGTCCGGGCTGGCGATGGCCACGTCGAACTCCAGCCAGCCGTCCTCGATCTTCTTGACCAGTTCTTCACCGCCAGCCTCGATGGCGCCGGCCGCCTTGGCCTTGGCGACTACGTCGTCCTTGCAGAAGGCGATCACGCGCTTGCTCTTGCCGATGCCGTGGGGCAAAGCGACCGAGCCGCGGATGGCCTGGTCGGCCTGGCGGGGGTCGATACCCAGGTGCATGCAGACCTCGATGGTCTGATCGAACTTGAGCTTACGGAAGGCCTGCACCTTGGTCAGTGCTTCGGCCAGCGGCAGGGCTTCGTCACGGTTGTGATCGGTGGTGTCGGCCTTGCGGCGCTTGGAGAGGGTGGGCATTGCGTCCTGGTCCTTTCGATCGGCCAGCCCGGCATGCCGACGTGTTGTCGGGTATGGGGGCGGCCATCTTCCACTGTCGGGGCCCGTGGTCAGGCACTCGGAATGTCATTGCGCTTGGGTGCTGCCGCGCTGCGGCGCGCCTGGTCTTCTTCCCGGAAGGGAGTCAATCGCCCTGCCAACCGGGTTCGGCCACTTCCACGCCCATCGACCGGGCCGTGCCGGCGATGATGCGCATGCAGTTCTCGATCGACGATCCGGTCAGCTCCTTCTGCTTCTCCTCAGCGATGGCGCGAAGCTGGGCGATGCTGAGCTTGCCGATTTTTTCCTTGTTGGGCACACCGGAACCCTTCTCGGCCTTGATGGCATCCTTGATGAGCACGGAGGCAGGCGGGCTCTTGACCTCGAACTCGAAGGTGCGGTCCTGGTACACGGTAATGACGCAGCCGACAACCTTGCCGTTGAACGCCGCGGTGGCGGCGTTGAACTGCTGGATGAACTGTCCCGGGTTCACGCCGTGGGCGCCCAGGGCCGGGCCGATCGGCGGGGCAGGCGTCGCCTTGCCGCCGGGGGCCTGGATCTTGAACTGCGACGTGATGGGCTTCTTGGCCTTGGCCATCGGTGCTGCTCCAAAACTCTTGCCGCAAATGCTCCCGCGCTGGTCCGCGTTCGA
>CAZUUQ010000020.1:13378-18626 GCA_964622625.1 uncultured Phycisphaeraceae bacterium
CGGATTTCCTGGACGATTCCGGTGATCTTGGGATGCGTGATCGGCACCCACTCGGTCTCGCCGGGCAGTCGGGCCACCTGATTCATCAAAATCTCGATGTCCAGTTGGGTGCGTCGTTCAACATCTTCCGGTCCAAGCGTATCCATCTCGTCGGCCAGCTCCAGGCCGCGGGGGGTATACTTGAGCAGGTAAGCGATGTGCTCGACCGTGGGGTTCGTGCAGTCCTCCTCGGAGCAGCCATAAACCATCGCCGTCACGCCGGCCGGCTCACCATCGGGAGCGGGGCCGGACGCCGTGGGGAACGGCGCGTAGCCCGCCTGTCTGCTGACAAACAGTTCATTGGTGTTCAAGTCATAGTAGTAAGCGGCACTGCCAGCGCCGACGTCACCGCCGCCGCGGAGAAACACCAGCGCCAGTGCGACAACCAGAACGACCACGGCAATCGCCGTCGCCATGCCTTGGTGCTGCTGAAGCCATTCGCGCATGTTCGTACCCTTTCTCATTGTGGGAAACATCTGATCGGCTGGCCAGCCGCATGGGCCAGCGTGACATCGCTTTATTCACACGCCGCCATCCTAATGCCGCGGTGCCACACGGGCAAAATCACGGCGCGGCACCTGTCTATACCACGTCGCTACCAGGTCGGCCGCATAAACAAGGGCAACCGCCCCACCGGGGTCTGCTCCAAGCCACGGGTCAAAGATTCGGGCAACCAAGCGGCGCCATTGCGCCCACCCAGCGGCAGCAGCGCCCCCAGCCCGACGTGAACTGTCAGGATCGTAACGTGGGGGACGACATCCTCTGGTAAGCCCGCGGCCGCCGCGGCGCGGTCGATGGCTGTGGGCAGGTAGCCGATCTCGTCAACAAGCTGGCGATCGACAGCCTGTTGTGCGGTCAGCGGGGCCCCATCGGCAGCCGCGGCAGCTTCCTGCGGCGACAGACCGCGGCCGTCGGCAACCACCTGGACAAAACGACCGTGCATGTGGTCGATGATGGCCTGCAGAGTGCGACGGTCCTCATCGGTCCAGGCGCGGGTGATCGAGCCGACGTCCTTGTGGTCGGCGCCCTCAGCCACGAGAGTTCGCGGCGTGATACCGAGCTTTACGAGCAGTTGTTCGATGGTGAAGGCCGGCATGATGACGCCGATTGAACCCGTGACGCAGGTGGGCTCGGCAATGATCTGATCGCAGGCGGCGGAGATGTAGTACGCGCCGCTGGCTGCCTCGCCGCCATAGCTGGCGATGACGGGGATGCCGGTGTCCTGTTGAAACCGCTTGAGCCGATCGGCGATGCGGTCTGACGCGGCCACGCCGCCGCCGGGCGAATCGATGCGCAGTATCAGGGCCCGCGGCGGATCGGACTCCAGGTGCCGCAGGGCCTCGTGCACGAACTGGTCGGTAAGATCGAAGATGGCTCCGGTGATGGGGAGGATGACGATGCGCCGGGTCGTGTCGCCGGCGGAATAGACGTTCTCCCGCACGGCGCTGTCGAAGTCCTGGAGTTGCAGCAGCAGGACGACATTGAGGAGGATGGACAGGAGCAGAACCGTGGAGAGCAGGCGGCGAAGGGCGACAAGGGCCCAGCTATCCCTGGGTTGGCGCTGCGGGGGCATGAGGACCGGCGGGTATCCCGGGGGCGGGGTTGGGGCGCCGCCCAGTCCGGCCCATCCGGCCGGGCCTCGCGGTTGTACGGGCGGCCGCGAGCCGGTCGGTGAGCCTGTATGCGATGACTGCGTGTCTTTGCCTTCGCTCATGTCCAACCCATCCCGCAAGGCCGAGAGGCGCCGCCAACCGCTATCCTGACACCGAGGCGCGGCCGCGGGCCTCGGCGCTGCGCGTCACAGTAACGCGCACGGGGGGCGACCACCAGCGGCGGCGGATATGTCCCGGGGCCGTCCCACTGGAACCGAGCCGATGCCCGTCTTCACGCTGCTGCTGATCCTTGGCCTGCTGCTGGCGGATCAGAGCCCGCACGGTCTGGGCGTGTGGTGGGTGGACTTGCCGGGCTGGAGCATGGCCGCGACCGTCCTGCTGCCCAAACTCGCCATCGCCCTGTTGATGATCGGCGCATCTCGGTGGACTGTCCGTCAACTGAACCAGGCCCGGCCGATGGCCATCAGCCGTCATGGTCGCGTCCGTCAGATGCTGCGCCTCATGCTGCTGCTGAGTTTCGCAGTCGACCTGGGGATCGGATGGCTGGGCGCGGTGCGGCAGATGGTGGGCAACTGGATTCTGATCGATGAACTGCTGACGCTTGCACCCACGCTGGTGGTGATGCTGTTTATCTGGTGGTGCGAGTATCCCATGGATCGGCGTATGCGTGAGGCATCGCTGATCTCGCGGCTGGACGCGGGTCGGCCCATCGGTGTGATCTGGACGCGCGGCCAGTATGTGCTGCACCAGGCGCGACATCAGTTGGCCATCGCCCTGGTGCCTGGGGGCTTGTTCCTGGCCTGGTGGGACGTGGTTGGCCGAGTCTGGCCGCCGTCGGCCGAGTTGGTCCCGGGTGTTCCGGCGCATAGCGCGGCCGCATTGGCTGGCGCGGGCGTGGTGGCGGTGCTGACCCCCCCGCTGCTGCGCCGCGTCTGGAGCACGCAGGCGCTGCCGGCCGGCGAGCTGCGCGATCGCCTGCTGGCCATGTGCTGCGAGCATCGCGTCGGTGTGCGGCAGATTCTTCTGTGGCGCACATACGGCGGGCTGGTCAACGCGGCCGTGATGGGCGTGCTGCGGCCGGTGCGTTACGTCCTGCTGACCGACGCCCTGCTCGAATCACTGCCGCGGCGACAGGTCGAGGCGGTGATGGCCCACGAGCTGGCGCACATCCGCCGCCATCACATTCCGTGGATGATGCTCCTGCTGCTGAGCGCGGGGGCGCTGCTGACGTGGGCGGGCGATCAGGCGACCCCGATGTTGGGCGACGTTCTGCCGGCCGCAATCGTCGATCGCCACGGATGGGTGATAGAAGCGGTGCTGGCGCTGCTTGCAGGCGCGGTGTGGATTGTGTTTTTCGGCTGCGTGTCGCGGCAGTTCGAGCGGCAGGCCGACGCCTTCGCCGTCGTCCACCTGTCGAGACACGATGACGCGCCGCGGGATGCTCCGCAGTGCGTGACGGCCCAGGCGGTGCGGGACATGTCCGTGGCATTGGCGCAGGTGGCCGTGCTCAACTGCATGGACACGCGGCGGCGCGCGTTTCGTCACGGCTCGATCGCGTCGCGCCTCGCAGCCATGCGGACGCTGGTCGGCCGGCCGCTCGACGATCTGCCCGTCAACCGCGCCGTCGCCCGACTCCAGCTGGCGGGCCTGGGCATGCTGCTGCTGGCGGGCCTGCTCGCGGCGTGGCGGCCGACGCCGTGGTGGTGAAACGGCGCCGCGGGGCGTGAGGGTTATAATCGGCGACTTCGGTATGCGGCGGCGGGAGTGCGCGATGCGGTTTGTGAAGATGCACGGCCTGGGCAACGACTACGTCTACGTCAACTGCTTTGACCAGACGGTGGGCAATCCGTCCCACCTGGCGCGGTTGATGTCGGACCGGCATTTTGGCATCGGCGGCGACGGGCTGATTCTCGTGCTGCCGCCGTCGCCCGGCGTAGCGGCCGACGTGCGCATGCGCATGTTCAACGCCGACGGCTCGGAGTCGGAAATGTGCGGCAACGGCGTGCGTTGTGTGTGCAAGCTGGCATACGACTGCGGCCTGTCACGTGCCCGGCCGATGCATGTTGAAACCGGACGCGGCGTGTTGTCGTTGGATTACGCGCTCGACGACGGCGGCAAAGTTGAGCAGGTCACCGTTGACATGGGCGAGCCGATCCTCGAAGCGGCGAAGATTCCCGTGGCGATTCCGGGACTCGCGCCCGACGCGCGCGTGGTCAATGTGAACGGGCCTACGGACGCGTGCGCTGGAAGTGACGCCGCGGCCGCGATGGGCCGGGCCGGCGTTGAGGGGACGCTCACGTGCGTGTCGATGGGCAATCCGCACGTGGTGATCTATTGTCAGGATGTCACAGCCGTTCCGCTGGACAAGATCGGGCCGCTGCTCGAACGGCACGCGTGGTTTCCCGGGCGAATCAACGTGCATTTCGTGCAGGTGCATGGCCCGTCGGAAGTGACGATGCGGACGTGGGAGCGCGGCAGCGGTGTGACGCTGGCGTGCGGCACGGGCGCCTGCGCGGTGTGCGTGGCCGGCGTGCTGACCGGGCGCAGCGGCCGGGACATCACCGCCCACCTGCCCGGCGGCGATCTGAAGCTGCGATGGGAACAGGACGACAACGGAGGCAGTGGTCACGTGTTCATGACCGGGCCGGCCGTCGAGGTCTTCACCGGCGACTGGCCCGATGCGTCAGGGACTGCCTGACGGCGATGACACCACGCGGGATGGACGGCACGGACATGCTGCGGATTCTCTACCTCACCGACAGCCACTTCGGACAGACGCCCGAAAATCCCTGGATGCTCCAGCCGCACAGCCCGCAGTGCTTTGATGCGTTCTACGCCGCCCTGCCGCAATGGCTCGAGCGACACGCCATTGACTACGTGATTCACGGCGGCGACGCGGTGTCGCAACCGCGCCCGCATGACGTGGCCCATGCCGCGGCGACGTTCGGTTCACTTGGACGACCGGTGTACCTGTGCCTGGGCAACCACGACCTTGCGTCGGACGCCGCCGCCGATCTGTGGCGAGACCGACACAACGGCCTGCTGCCCGGCGGACAGTTCGATTTCGTGATCGAGCATGAGGAGGCGGACCTTGTCGTGCTGGCGCACCACTGGTACGACCTGACGCGGCCCTACTACTGGGACCGCCGCCAGCCGATGCTGCCGATCCTGGACAACGCCCAGTGGCAGCTTCTCAAACAGCAGGCCGCACGATCGCAGGCCCTGGGGCGACCGCTCCTACTGGCCCTGCACAGCCAGGTGCTCGGTCTGAGCCACACGCCCTACGGTTCGACCAATGCCATCACCTCGCCGCCGAATCCGGAGCTTCTCATCCGCCTGCGCGCCTTGGGGCGCAAGTACCCCTGCCTGAAGCTGGTGATGTCCGGCCATTGCCACGCCCACCACATCCTGCCCGTGGGGACATTTCACGCGATGACCACGGCCGCGATCGGCGAGTCGCCCTTCGAGGCCCGCGTACTGACGATCGAGCGCGGCAGTCAGGACGGCGCGAGCCTGGTGATCGAGACCGTGTGTTTCCGCGACGTGTTCGGCCTGGCGGCGCCGTACAACGACGAGATGGCCTGGGCCCAGGGCGG
>CAZUUQ010000020.1:18726-33408 GCA_964622625.1 uncultured Phycisphaeraceae bacterium
TGGCGGTCCAGCAGCACGGCGGCGATGTCGGCCGCGAGAATCAGCGTCGCCCCTGCGAGGGCGGAACCGACCACCAGGGCCCGGTGGCCCGGCCCAAGAAAAATGCGCATAAAGTGCGGGCAGATCAGGCCCACGAAGGCGATCGGCCCGGCCAGCACCACCGACCCGGCCGCCAGCACGCCCGCGATCACAAACAGCAGCGTCCGCAGCAGGGCCATGTTCACGCCCAGGCTCACCGCCTCGGACTCGGAAAAACTGGCCACGTCCATGGCGCGGCCCATCAGCGTCAGCAGCGCGATGCCGGCGAGCGTGACGAGCGCCACCAGCAGAATCGTGGGCCCATCGACCGCTTCGTTGAGATAACCCATCATCCAGTGGGCGAGGTTGTCGCGCAGACCGCCGGGGCCGACGAGGTAATTGAGCAGCATGACCAGGGCGCCGTTGATGGTCGCCAGCACGACGCCGGCGAGCAGCAGCCCCAGCGGGTCGATCACGCCTCGCTTCCGCCCGACGAGATAGACCACGCCCATGCTCAGCAGCGCTCCGATCAGCGCTCCGATGTGGTTGGCACCGAGTTCCAGTTGCAGCCTGTACCACAGCAGCGCCTGGGCCATGACGCCCACGGCCGCGCCGCTGGACAGGCCGAGGATGAACGGCTCGGCCAGCGGATTACGCAGCAGCGCCTGCAGCGCCACGCCTGAAGCCGCCAGCGCCGCGCCGACCACGACCGCCAGGACCACGCGTGCAAGCCGCAGGTCCAGCACTGTCAGGGGTGCGTCCGCGTCGGCCAGCCACGGCAGATCCAGCAGCCGCCACAGGGCCAGGTCGATGCGGCCGCCGGGATAACCCAGTGTCTCACCCAGACACAGGCGCGCCCCGGCCGCGATCAGCAGCAGCACGGCCGCGACGGCCAGAACGAGCGTGTGGCGTGTGCGGCTGGTCATGCGTCAGACTCCGCGTCTTGCGCTGGCGGCGCGTCGTCGGTTTCACCGGCCTGGTTCGCCGGCGCGTCATGGCTCATCAGTGCGTCGATAGACTCGGTCAGCTCCGGGTGGATCGCACGGGCCAGCGCGGCCGCGACGTCGTCCACGGCAGCGCTTTGCATCAGCAGGGCCAGAGGATCACTGATGAGCACCACGCGATCATCGCGCATCGCTGGAAGGTCCAGCCCGCGGAAGGCCGCGAGGCGTGCGTCCTGGTCCAGCGGCCCCAGCGGCGGCGCGCCGGGCATCATCAGCACGATCACCTGCGGCCGCAGGGCCATGAGCTTCTCACGGTCCAGCACCATGGCGGCCTGCGGCGCGTCCCCTGCGGCGTTGATCGCGCCGACGTACGTCAGCAGATCATGTTCGACACTACCTGGCCCGCTGGCCCAGACCGGACCGGTGCTGAACGCCAGCAGCACGCGAGGGTGGGGCAGGTCGGCGGTCAGCGCGGCCAGCCGGTCCAGCCGCTGACGGATGCTCTCGACCAGCGCGGCCGCCCGCGGCGCGACATCCAGCGCGTCGCCGAGATCGTGTGCGTCAGGATCATGCAGCAGAAGCAGCGTCCGCCGCACATCGGCGGGCACGGGAAAACTGACCAGTTCAAACTGCCCGTGGTCGGCCAGTTGCCGCAGACGCGGATGCACGCCCTCCTTGCCGGCCATGATGACCACGTGCGTCGGCCGCAGGGCGATGAGGCGCTCGATGTTCGGCGACAGGTAGTTGCCGACCACCGGCAGTTCCGGCGGCGCCGCGCGGTCGTGCTCGCCGACGCCCACGATCTGATCGCCCAGGCCCAGTTCAACCAGCGAACGGGACAGGGCCGGCGACAAGCTCACGATGCGCCGCGGCGTATCGGCCCGGTCGGCGTCATCCCGCGCATCGACGGAGATGGGTGTGCTGGCCGCGGTGACAAGCAGAACGCACAGCAACAGGCGTATCAGGGTCGTTGCGGCCATCGCGGTGTGCAGGCGTCGGCGATCAGGCTGTGAGCATGCCGCTGTCGCCGCTGGTTTCCGCGGCGATGGAATCGAGGCGCAGCGTGCGGGGGTCTTCGCCATTTTCGATGGCGATGATTTTGTCGACGCGGCGGGCGTGACGACCGCCGTCAAATTCGGTGGAGAGGAAGGTATTAAGAATGCGTTCCATAAGTCTCGGCCCCAGGAGATCGGCCGGCAGGCACAGCACGTTGGCGTTGTTGTGGCGGCGGCTCATGTCGGCCCCAACCTCGTCGTGCACGAGGGCGGCCCGGATGCCGCGCACCTTGTTGGCGGCAATTGACATGCCGATGCCCGATCCGCAGATCAGCACTCCGCGATCAGCCTGCCCCGCCGCCACCGCCGTCGCCACCGGCCAGGCCGCGTCCGGATAGTCGCTGCAGCCGTTGGTGCTCTCGAACAGGAACATCACCTCGTGCCTTTGCTGCAACAGCAACTGCTCCAGGTGGCGCGCCACGTCGCTGCCGCGATGGTCGGCCCCAAGCGCGATCCTCATGCCTGCCACTCCTTAAGCCCCTGTTCGATGCGCTGTCGCAGGAGTTGTGCACACCGCTGGTAGACCTCCGGTCCCGCGCCGAAGGGATCGTCAATGTCACCGGCCGGGTTCAGCAGCCGCGCCTTGTCCGCCGCCGTCGGGTCCATCCTAAGCACGGCCTGTCGATGCGCGCCCGTCATACAGAAGACCACGTCCGCCTCGCGCACCAGGTCAACCGTCAACGGCCGCGAGCGGTGGCCAGACAAATCCAGGCCCATGTTCGCCATCGCGGCCACCGCCTCGGGACTGGCCGGGGCGCCGCTGGCCGCCATCACACCGGCCGACACCACCCGCGCGCCTGACTCGCTGAACGTTGCCGTGCCGCCCGACCGGCTCAGCAACGATTGGGCGATGGCCGCGGCCATCGGCGAGCGGCAGGTGTTGCCCGAACACACGAACAGAATCGTCGGGTGCATGATCTTACGAATGTATGCCTCGTCGTACACGCCCTCGCGCAGCACCCGAACCCGCGGCATTGTAACGGATGGCGACTCGTCGTCGTCCGGCTCCGGTTGTGGGCCGGCGGGATCCACGGCGATGACCGCCGACGCCCTGGCGTAGCGGCACGGGCCGCCGTCGATCGCCAGTTCGGCCGCGTCACCGACAGCCTCGACCGCCTGCTCGACATTTGTGGGCGGCCGCCGGCCCCGGCGGTTGGCGCTGCTGGCCAACACCGGGCCGTCCACAGCCGCCAGCACCGCCTGCGCAGTCGGGTGATCGGGACAGCGCAGGCCAATGGTGCCGTCCTGCCATAACACCGCCGCATGGGACCGCTCAAGCCCCATCGCGGCCAGTTTCGCCTCGATTGTCGGCGGCTCGACGCGCACGACCAGCGTGACGGGCCCGGGCATGAGCTTGCGCACCAGCCGCCGCAGAACGTGATCGCTCTCGTCGATGTAACGAAAGGCCGCGTCGGGTGCAGGCAGATGCACCGAGAAGGGCTGGGCGTCGGGTCGGCCCTTGAAATCGCGCAGGCGGGACATGCCTTGAGCGTGCGTCGCAGCCGCGGCGATGCCGTAGACCGTCTCGGTCGGGAAAACCACCAGCCCGCCGCCGCGAAAAGCCGCGGCCGCGCGCTCCAGGGCGTCGGCATGACGGGCCGGATCGAGCACCGGCAGGGTCGAAAGCACCATACCGGGCATTATTGGAGGTTCGACGCGGTCAGACAACCGGCCGCGGCGGGCGGCCATCCATACCCACCGTCGCCGCCGCTCCGTATGCGGGATGCGGCCGCGCGCGGCGCGGCATATACTGCCCGCTTTCGCCGGCACGCACGCGACGGCGACTGATCCCCCGGCAGGGCCGTGGGTTGTACAAGGTCGGATTCCGCAATGACACACGGTTCGCGTTCATGGTCCCTGGCCGCGGCTATGCTCCCTGCGCTGCTGACGGCTCTCGCCGCACCCCCAACAGCCGCGCAGACCGCGGCCGCCCCCGCCTACACCGTGCCGCATGGACCGGAGCCCGCGGCCGTCGAACTCGGCTCGCTTGCGGCCGCTGACGCCTACAAGCTCAAGGTCGGTCTCGAACGCGGCGCGGTCTATTACGCCCATCTGACCGACTATCTCTACACCGCCCTGGCCGATCCGGAGGATCCAAACAACCACTACCTGATGCTCGCGAAGTTTCAGGATGTCGGCCCCGACGGCTCTCCGACCGGCGGCTGGATTCGACCCCTGGCGGCGCGCACGATCGTCATTGATGACGCGCCCGTCGATCTCACCGGCGCCGCCTGGTCGCTTGACAACGTGCTGCGCGACGCCGGCGGCGTACCGCACGCAGCGATTTACAGTCTCACCGTCCGCGACGGCGACGACCAGCCCGTGGTCACCATCACACGCCATTACGAGCTGGCGGTCAACAGCTACCAGTTGATCTGCCGCCAGAGCATCCGCAACCATACGACGCGGCCGCTGGAGATCCGCTGGGAGCAGATCGGCCAAGCCGACGCGCCCGTTGATGCCGAACGCTACATGGGTGATCGCCGCCTGGTCGTGGCCGGCTACATCAATCGCCGCTACAACCCGACCGAGTCGATCATCTTCGTCGACGATACGTTCAAGCTGCGCACCAGCGTCCTCAAGGGCGAGGCGTTCTTCCCCGTCGAGAAACTGGCGGAGGACCCGTCGCACGTGTCGCTGGCCTGGGTGGCGATGCTCAATCGGTACTTCGCCGTAGCGCTTCATCGCCCCGTGCGAATCGAACCGGACCAGAAACCCGACGCCACGGCCGTACCGAATCTACAGGAGCTTTTCCCCACCACACGGATGCTCACACTTGGGCGCAAAGGCGACGATGCCGGTGACGACGCCCGGCGTCTGGTCACGCTGCTGACCAGTCGACCGCTGACCATCGAACCGGAGGCGACCGCTGACCTGAGCCTGGTCCTTTTCGCTGGCCCACGGAAGAGCGAACTATTCAAACAGCCGGTGTACCAGGCCCTGTTCTTCCAGGATCTGATCCGCTACGACCTCGGCGGCATGTGCGCATTCTGCACGTTTCAGTGGTTGGCGCACCTGCTGCTGGGCTTCATGAAGCTGATTCACGCTGTCACCTTTGACTGGGGCGTGGCCATCATCGTGCTGGTCGTGGTCGTGCGGGCGATTCTGCACCCGATCACCAAGAAGTCGCAGATTCAGATGACGCGCTTCAGCAAGCAGATGCAGGCGATGAAGCCGGAGCTTGACAAACTCAAGCTTCGCTACGCCAGCGACCCCCGCAAACTCCAGACCGAGCAGGCGAAGATGATGCGCGAACGCGGCCTCAACCCCGTGAACATGCTCGGCTGCCTGCCGATGTTTCTGCAGATGCCGATCTGGATCGCCCTGTACTCCATGCTCTTCTTCGCTATCGAGCTTCGCCATGAGTCGGCCTTCTGGGGCGTGTTCCAGGCGGTCAGCGACGGGAGGTGGGCCTTCCTAGCCGACCTGTCGAGCCCCGACCGCTTCATCCGTTTCGCCGAGCAGCCCATCCGCATCAACTTCCCCTTGCTCAACGCCCTGGACCTGTCGACGCTTAACATCCTGCCGCTGCTCATGGGCGTGGCGATGTTTCTCCAGCAGCGGTTCATGGCCCAGCCTGCGGCCAACGAACAGCAGGAGCAGATGCAGCGGATGATGAGCTTCATGCTGCTGCTTTTCCCGGTGTTTCTCTATGCCGCCCCCAGCGGTCTGACACTCTACATTCTGGCCTCGACAGGGGCAGGCATGCTCGACAGCTACCTGGTGCGCCGCCACATCAAGCGTGAAGAAGAGGCCGGTACGCTGCTGACGGCAAAGGGACCGAAGCCCGGCAGTCTGCGCGACCGCATGAGCAAGTGGGCCGCCGCGCGGCAGGCCGAGATCGAGGCACGCCAGCACCACCTCGACGGCGGCAAAGGCCAGCACCGTTACCGCGATCGCAGGGACAAGCGCTGAGCACACTGTCATAAGCAGGCGTGATGCGCACCGACGACACTATCGCGGCCGTCAGCAGTCCGCCCGGACGCAGCCCGCGGGCGATTGTCCGCCTCAGCGGCCCGGCGACATTCGCCATTCTCGCCACAATGCTGGACTCCACTGTCCCGGCCCCTCGCCAACTGACCCGCGTGCACCTGCGATTACCGCGCGCTGATGCTGCGAGGCGCTGCGCTCTGCCCTGTCTGCTGGCGACCTTCCGGGGGCCGAGCAGCTACACCGGCCAGGACCTGGCCGAGATTCAGTGTCCCGGCCATCCGGCCCTGCTGGAGCGCCTGTTGCACCAGTGCGTCACGGCCGGGGTCCGTCTCGCCGAGCCTGGCGAGTTCACCTTCCGTGCCTTCGCGTCCGGCAAGTTGGATCTGACCCAGGCCGAGGGCGTCGCCGCGGCAATCGCGGCCGAGAGCGACAGCCAGCTCGCGGCCGCCCGCCGGCTGCGCGCCGGTGATCCGGGCCGGCAAGCCGCGGCAATGCTCAGCGATCTTGCCGACCAGCTCGCCCTGGTGGAAGCGGGCATCGACTTCACCGATCAGGAAGACGTCACGCCCGTGGACGCGACGGCACTGCACCGCGCGCTGCGGGTGATCATCGACGGCCTTCGCGACCTGCTGGACGGCAGCCGCCGCTGGTCCCAGTGCGAGGCTTTGCCGCGCGTCGTGCTCGTGGGCCGGCCCAGCGCGGGCAAGAGCACGCTGTTCAACGCGCTGCTCGGCCGCGAGCGCGCTGTCGCGGCCCCGATGCCGGGCACAACGCGCGATGTACTGGCCGAACCGCTGCGCCTCAGGCTGGCGGACGGGCGGAGCATGGAGGTGATGCTCATCGACATCGCGGGCATTGATGGAAATGTCCCGGTTGCGCTGCTGGACGCCGAGGCTCAGACCGCGGCCCGCCGCGCCGTCGCCGAGGCCGACGTGCTGCTTCAACTCGATGATTCAGCCCATCTCACCTCACCGCGGAAGGTGGTGCTGCGGGTGCATGCCAAGGCCGACCTGCTTCCGCATGAAGACAGCGACGCGGCCGCGCTTCGCGTCAGCGCCGTCACCGGCAAAGGCCTCGATGCCCTGCGGGATAGCCTGGCGCGGATCCTGCTCGATCGGGCGGGCAATCTCGACGCCGATACGCTCGTCCTGCAGCCCCGTCATGAACAAGCCCTGCGCGATGCGCTTGACTCACTTGACGCTGCCCTCGCCCTGCTGGCGCAAGTGGACGATGTCGCATCACCGTCTCAACCCGAACTGCTCGCCGCATCGATGCGAACGGGCCTCGACGCCCTGGGCGCCCTGACCGGGCGCATGACACCTGACGACATCCTCAGCCGCGTCTTCGCCGCCTTCTGTATCGGAAAGTGAAAGCGGCACCGGCATGCGTGCCCCCTCACGCTCGGCGCATCATGATCGTGGCGTCGTGGGCGTGGGGGAAGTAATCCTGCCGATACGCCACGGCCGCAGTCCTGTCCATAGCCCAGCGAAGCAGCCACACAGCATCGAGCCGCCGCGCCGGCCCCAAGTTCGTCGGAGCGCGGCGATGGGCCTGGACGGGCAGGAAATTGAAAAGCAGCGCCTGCGCCGACGCCTGCCAGGCACCTTCCAACACCGACATGATCTGCTCGTCGCCCATGGTGTTCAACGAGCCGGAGATGCACACCACCTGCGGGTTGCCGGTCCGCAGCAGGGTCGGATCGCGCACGAAGTCCCCGACGTGAAACTCCGTCCGCGGCAAGCCCCGGCCGGCGGCGTAGTCGATGACCTGCGGCAGCGCGTCGATGCCGACGAAATGCTCGTAGGCGATGCCCACTTCAAGCAGATAGGCGGCGAAGTCGCCCCGGCTGCAACCGGCATCGAGAATCCGTTTGCCCGGCAGAAAGCACATCTGCGTGAACACCTCGAAGCGCAGCCGCTGCGAGCGTTCATTGGCCCAGAGCGTCGCCTCGAAGCGCGGGCCGTGATCGCGCACGGAGCGCCTGTAAGGCTCCAGATAGCGATCGTCGTCCCGCTGTGCGTCGCGTTCGGCCATGTCCGCATCGTACCACCGTGGGATCGGGTTCCCTGTTTGAGGCGCACGGACCAAGGCCGACGGCCGCGGCTTGGTGGAGATGGCGCAATCTACCCCCGGCGGAACCGGGGGCTGAGGATGCTGACTTGCGTTATCCTCTGGCGCATGTCCACCGCCGCGGATGATCGCTTGTTTCTCACCCGCCTTCGCGGCCGCTTCCTGGTCTTCGACGGCCCGGACGGCAGCGGCAAGACCACGCAGTTCCACCGCTTCTGCCATGTGGCGTCGGATGCCGGGCTGCCGGTGGTCGAAGTGCGCGAGCCGGGCGGCACGGCCGTCGGCGAACAGGTGCGGCAGATCCTGCTGGATCCAGCCAATGAAGACATGGACCTGCGCTGCGAGATGCTGCTGTACATGGCCAGCCGGGCGCAGCTTGTGAACCAGAAGATCGCTCCGGCCCTCGCGGCCGGCCAGCTTGTTGTCGCCGACCGATTCATCAGCTCAACGCTCGCCTACCAGGGCACGGCCGGCGGTCTGAACCCTGCGGATATCGAAGCCGTCGCCGCGGTCGCCGTCGGCCGCTGTCAGCCCGATCTGGTGCTCGTGTTTGATGTCGATCAGGCCACGGCCGCGGCGCGGCTCAGTCCGCTGCTCGACCGCATCGAACAGCGCGGAGCCGACTTCCATGCCCGTGTTCGCCGGGGCTATCTCGACCAGGCCCGCCAGCACATCGACCGGTACCGCGTGATCGACGCGACGGCCGACGCCGACACGGTGTTCGACCGCTTGCTGACGGCTGTGCAGGACTGGGTCAGCAGGTTGTGACGGCTGGTAGTATGGCGGGTCTGACGGTCAATTTCAGGCAGCGGTGTATGGACCATATCCTCGGCCAGCAGCGCGCTCTCGACACGCTCCAGTCCGCCCTGGGCAGCGGCCGGCTGCATCATGCCTGGATATTTCACGGCCCGCCGGGCGTGGGCAAGTTCACCACCGCCCTGGCCTTTGCACGCCTCCTGCTGTGTCCCAGCGCCCAGACCGATCTGTCAGGGCAAGTCACCGCCTGCGGCCAATGCGAGTCCTGCCGCCTGGCGGACGCGGGCACGCACCCGGACCTGCACGTGGTCGTCAAGGAGCTGGCACGGTTCAGCGACGATCGCAGCACCCGCGAGCGCAAACTCACACAGATTCCCGTGGACGTGCTCCGCACCGCCTTGCTTGAACCGGTGGCCCGCACGGCTGCGTTGCGCCACGGCAAGGTGTTCATCGTCGACGAAGCGGAGCTGATCAACGAACACGGGCAGAACCTGCTGCTCAAAACGCTCGAAGAGCCGCCGGCCGATACCTATCTGATTTTGGTCACCGCCCGCGAGCCGCTGCTGCTGGCGACGATCCGCAGTCGGTGCCAGCGCGTCGCCTTCGGCCCGCTGAGCGGCGAGATGGTTGAACAGTGGTTGGCTGACCGAACGCAGGATCTCTCGGCTTCGCATCGCCGCGCCGTGGCGCAGTTCGCCGCCGGCAGTCTGGGCGCGGCCGAACTGGCGGTCGCCTACAGTCTGCACCAGTGGGCCGATGACCTGAACGCGGCCCTCGACGGGATGATTGCCGGCCGTTTCCCGACGGAAATGGGCGCTGACATGGCCGCGAAGATCGACGCCTTTGCCGCCGCCTGGGTCGATCGCCACGAGAATGCGTCGAAGGACGCCGCCAACCGCCAGGGGGCCGGTATGCTGCTGGCGCTGCTCGCATCGCTGCTGCGCCAACGTCTGGCCCAGACCGCGGTCGGGTGCGCTGCCGACGCCGACCCGATCGACGTCGAGTCCGCCCTCGAACCCTACGCCGCCGCCATTGAAGCCCTGCCGCTGGCCGAAGCGGAGCTGGGGACGAATGTGAATCTCGCGCTGGTGTGCGATCATCTGGCCAGCCTGCTCAACCGCCAGCTCGGGCAGTTGGCGCGGCGACAGGCCGGCACGCCGGCCATGCACGGATCGCGATAGAATCGACTCGGCACCACGGGGAATGCAGCCGCATGTCCTGGCCGCTGATCTTCATCGTCGTGGAATGGTCAATCCGCATCGTGATGCTGCCGGTGATCCTGCGCCGCCGCTTTCCGCCGGGCACGGCCCTGGCGTGGCTGGGCGTCATCTTCTTCCTGCCCGAACTGGGTTTGTTCGTCTACTGGCTGGTCGGATCGAATCGCATGTCGCGGCAGAAAGTGAGGCTGCACAGGCGCTTTCTGGCCCGCATCAGCCAACTCGAGCGGCCTGCCCGCATCAACCGCCGTCACGTTATGCGTCCCGAGCTGGAGGCGGCGCAGAAGATGCTCGTCGCCCAAGCTGAACGCCTGTCGGGCATGCCCATCCTCGGCGGCAACCACGTTGACCTCCTAGGCGGCACGGACGAAGTCATCAAGGCCCTGATCGCGGCCATTGACGCGGCCGAGCACCATGTGCACCTCTTGTTCTACATCTACGAGCCGGATGCCGTGGGCCGAAATGTGGCGGCAGCGCTGCAGCGCGCGGTGCGTCGCGGCGTGCAGTGCCGGGTGCTGCTGGACGCGGTGGGCTCGCGGCGGATGTTTCATCGCGATGGTCTGGCATCGCAGTTGAATCAGGTCGGCGTACGTTGCCTGCCCGCCCTGCCTGTGGCGCCGCTGCGCCGCGGCCTGGCGCGACTCGATCTGCGCAACCACCGCAAGCTCGCGGTCATCGATGGCCGCATCGCCTTTACAGGAAGCCAGAACATCGTCGTGGCGGACTACGGCCACTGGCGGGCCGGCCCCTGGCTGGACATGACCGGCCGCTACACCGGCCCCATCGTCGCGGCCCTGCAACAGGTCTTCGTCAGCGACTGGGCCTTCGAGACCAATGAATTGATCGACAGCGACGACCTCTTTCCGCCGCTGGAGGCCGTCGGCGCCATGCAGGCCCAGTGCGTGCCCACCGGTCCGACGCAGGACAGCCAGGCCCTGCTGCGCATCGTCGTCACCGCCATGAACGTCGCCCAGCGCAAGATCATCATCACCAGCCCCTATCTGGGCATCAATGAGCCGATGATGCTCGCCCTGTCCATGGCTGCGGAGCGCGGCGTCGATCTGACGCTCATCGTGCCCGAGCACAGCGACCATCCACTCGTGGCCATGGCCGGCCGCGCGTACTACGAGCCGCTGCTCGAAGTCGGTGTCAAGATCTTCCTGCACCGCCAGGGCCTGCTGCATGCCAAAACCATCACGGTCGACGACTCCTTCGCCCTGCTTGGCTCGTCGAACCTCGACATCCGTAGTTTTTATTTGAACTTCGAATTGAACGTGCTGATGTACGGCCCGCAGATCACCCGTGAACTGCGCTTCGCCCAGCAGTCTTACCTCAACGGATCGCGCCCGCTGACGCTGGACGAGTGGCGGCAGCGCCCCCTGTGGCGGCGCTACGCCCAGCACGCCGCAGCCCTCCTGTCGCCGATTCTTTAGCAAGGAATCAGGAGTCTGGGGGTGGCGTCAGAAGTAAAGCGGTGACGGCACCCGAACCGTTATGATGCGTGACTGGCTGACATCCGGTTCGCACCCCAACTGCTGAATCCCAACTCTCCGCTTTCCCCCCTCGTCATGCCCTACCGCATCATCGGCATCGATCTCGACGGCACGCTGCTGGATGGCCGCAGCCGGCTGCGCGATGCCAACATCGCGGCCATCGAACGCGCACGGCAGGCGGGCGTGCTCGTCGTGCCCTGCACCGGTCGGGCTTGGCGCGAGTCACGCCATGTACTCGAAAGACTCCGTGGTTTGTCGGTAGGCGTGTTCGTCGGCGGCGCGGTGGTCAACCGCATCGACGACGGCCGCTCGCTGGATTTGGCCGTCATCGAGCCGCGCGTCGTGCGCAGGGTCGTGGAAGCCCTCTTCGACCTGCCCGAAGCCGTGCTGCTTTTCCGTGACGCCAACCTGGCCGGACACGACTACCTGGTCACCGGGCGGGGCAGCCTCAGTCCGCAGACGCAGTGGTGGTTCGAGCGCACCGGGGCCAGCGTGCAGTTCGAGGCACAGCTGGCCGAGACTGACCTTCACCACACGCTGCGTATCGGCATCGTGGCTGAAGCCCGGCGCGTCGAGCAGGTGGCCGCAACCCTGCGCACTGACCTTGAAGGCTCCGTCTTCGTGCAGAACTTCGCGGCCGTACAGGAAGCCACGCCCGGCAGGAGCATCCACGTGCTGGAGGTCTTCGCGCCCGAGGTGGACAAGTGGCGCGGACTGAGCTACGTGGCCGATCGCCACGGCATCGAGCCGGCTGAGATCGCCGTCATCGGCGACGAGATCAACGACCTGGCGATGGTGCGCGGCGCCGGTTGTGGGATCGCCATGGGCAACGCCATTGACGCCGTAAAGGCCGCGGCCGACTACGTCACCGCCTCCAACGACGCCGACGGCGTGGCCGAAGCGATCGACAGGCTGCTGAGCGGGCAATGGACGTGAGCCGCTATCATGCGAGCATGACCACTATGCCGACCCCGACCCAAAGTGCGGCCGATGCCGACAACACCGCCCCCCTGCCGGTGGCTGTCACGCGGCTTGTCGGCTGCGATGACGTGCCGCTGCCCGACTACCAGACCGATCACGCCGCGGGCATGGACCTGCACGCGGCCGTGCCCGTCGGCATGCCACTGACCATCGGTCCCGGCGACTTCGCCATGGTTCCCTGCGGCTTCGCCCTGGCGCTGCCGATCGGGTACGAAGCCCAGGTCCGCCCTCGCTCCGGCCTGGCGGCCCGCCACGGTGTGACCACGCTCAACAGCCCCGGCACCATCGACGCCGACTACCGCGGCGAGGTCAAGGTCATCCTCATCAACCACGGACGTGAGCCGTTCACAGTCACCCGCGGCCTGCGTGTGGCCCAGATGGTCATCGCCCCCGTCTGTCGCGCGCAGTGGCGGGAAGTGGACAACCTGCCGCCCACGCAGCGCGGCCATGGTGGATTCGGCCACACCGGCGCGTGACCGATCCTTCCGACGCGATCGAATGCCGACGCCTCTCATGAACAGCGGCATTCGATCACCGCACCGGCGACGTGCCCGCCGAAACCCGCGGCGAAAACCGCCTGCCTCCGAAAACAGCGATGCCTGTCGCTGTCACGCTGCAAAGCGCGGCCGCAGGAGATGGGCTGATCCAGCCAGGACATAGGAGGTCGTCGTTCGCTGCGGGCGCATAGGCACGCGATGACCAAAGCTGTCAGACCGGCCGCGCCAAGGCCGTGGCCTAGCGCGCCCTTGCAGGCGTAGACATCAGCGTCACGCGGTACATGCGGCAGCAGCGCCGCCAGTTCGGTGGCGTCGTTGTCCTGTGTCCCCGTCGCGTGCGGGTGCAGCAGGTCGATATCGCGTCCACACAGGAGACGACGGGCCAGTTGCGCCAGGGCCGGCATACCGGGCGCGGGCAGCACCACGTGATGCGCCTCGCTGGCCGTCGCGGTGTCGACAAGCTCGATCTGCCCCGGCTCCACAACATCCACCGCGCGCAGCACCACTGCGGCCGCCTGTTCGCTGAGTACGAATCCGCCGCGCCGCTCATCCAGCGGCAGCGCGCGATACGCGTCCGCCGTCAATCGCGGCAGCACGCCGAGACGTCGATACGAATGCACGAACATCGGCAGAAGCGACGCCTCGGCCGTCACGACCAGTGCAGCGCGCCCCACAGGTCCGCGCAGCAGATCACGCCGTGCCGCGTCCAAGGCGGTCAGACTCGACGCGCACGCCGCCACCATCGTCCGCGGCAGGCGGCAACCCAGCCGCCGCGATAGCTCCGCGCCCATCCAGCCCGCCGGCCCCAGCGCACCGACCAAGGGGCGCCGGGCCTGCGCCACCCTGTCGCTTGCTGGGAGCGAGGTGTTGAAGATGTCCGCGGCCTCACTCAACGCCGCCATCGCTCCCTTGCTCACACCGAGCCAGACCTTCGGCTCCTCCGGCTCCAGCCGCGCTTCATCCAGTGCCGACCGGGCCGCACGCTCGGCCAGCTCCACGGCCGGGTCGGTCGCGCTGTGCGGACTGACGGCACAGCATCCCACGGCCCGCACCAAGGCCATCGGATCGCAGCCCCCGTCCCCCGCCCCCAGAGCCGCGGCCCGGTCGCTGATCCTCCGCCCCTCGAGCAGTGCGCGGAACGTCTGCCATGCAGAATGCCCCAGCGGCGTCACCAGCCCCAGGCCGGCAATCACGACACGGCGGGCTGGAGGAGCAGGCGGTTGCACGTGTGGAAATCGAGGCGGAGGCGAAAAACGCCATTGTACAATCCCAGTCGCCGGTTACTGACGGGAATCAGCCATAGAAGCGTTGGCATACTCGTGAAATCGCCGCGAGGCGACCATCGGCGGGTTTGTCGCCCCCGCCCCTTCCCCCGTATCATGGCATATTGAACCGGACTACAAACCGCGGCCGCCGCCCCGGGGGTGACCGACCCTTTATCGCGGCCGCCGGCAAGGATGACGCATTGGCCGCAATCGATCCACGATTCCTCTGCTCCGAGGGCCGACAGGTCTTCACCGGCAACGAACTGCTGGTCAAGGGCGCGCTGGAAACCGAAGGCGGCGTCCACCTGCTGACCGGCTACCCGGGCTCGCCCATCGCCGGCTTCTTTGACTCTCTCGAATCGCTCGGCCCCCTGCTCAACGACAAGGGCGTCGTCGCCACCATCGCCAACAACGAGGCCCTCTCCGTCGCCATGGTCAACGGCGCCCAGATGG
>CAZUUQ010000020.1:33508-36617 GCA_964622625.1 uncultured Phycisphaeraceae bacterium
CCCCAACCAGTGGCCGACGCTCAACGAGCATCAGCGCCGCAGCCTCTCCTACGAACGCGACATCGAGCCGGTGCTCGACACCACGGTCCTGCTGCCGCCGCGAACCTGGCTGCGCGAAATCGGAATGGTCGACCGCCACGCGGCCGTCAAACGCGAAGCCCGACGCCTCAACATCAACCGCATCCTCAATCCGCCGCCCAAGGACGAGATCGCGCCCCTGGGCTTCATCGCCGCCGGCGGAGGTTACAGCTACCTCGCCCACGCCCTGGCCGAACTCGGACTCGTCGGCCGCCTGCCCATCCTCAAGCTTGGACTGGTCTACCCCGTCGATGAGCAGATCGTCGCCGACTTCGCACGACGCTGCGGACAGATCATCGTCGTCGAGGAGCGCAGAAGTTTCGTCGAGCGGCAGGTCGTCGAAATCCTCCACGCCCTGCGCCAGGCGGGCGAAGTCACCGCTGAGGTCTACGGCAAGCGCTTCCCCCAACGTCTTGGTCAGAACCAGGGCCCGCAGGCCACCACCCCCGGCATTCCCGACACCCGCGGCCTCAGCCCGTCGATCCTCATCGAAAAGCTCGTGCCTCTCATCAAGGACCACCCAACGCTGCCCATCGAGCTGACCAACGGCCGGCTCGCGCAGGAGTTGGCCCGCATTCAGGCCACCGCGACCTACGACGTCCGCATCCCCGCCCGCACGCCCACCTTCTGCGCCGGCTGCCCGCACCGCGACTCGGCCAGCGTCCTGCTCGAACTGCGCCGCGACCTGCTCGACGCCGAGTACATGCTCGCCAACCACAAGCGCAAGCCCGTCGACATGATCGCCCACGGCGACACCGGCTGCTACACGATGCTCATGTTCGAGCCGACCAAACCGCTCATGCACAACTACTCCGGCATGGGCCTGGGCGGCGCGACGGGCGCGGGCGTCGACCCCTTCATCGACAACAAACAGATCGTCTTCATGGGCGACGGCACCTTCTTCCACTCCGGACAGGTCGCCATCAGCCAGTCGATCAACACCGGCCAGGACCTGACCTACATCATCCTCGACAACAAGACCACGGCCATGACCGGCCACCAGGTCAACCCCGGCGACAGCGTCGATCTACGCGGCAACCCGGTCTTCGCCCAGGACATCGAGCGCATCATCAACGCGATGATCCCCAAGAAGCTGGCCAAGGACGTGCGCGTCGTCCGCGCCGACCCCGCCGACCGGCAGCGCTACCGCCGGCTTCTCGAAGAGACCATCCTGGCCGACGGCGTGAAAATTCTCATTGCCGACAAGGAGTGCGGCATCACCTTCCACCGCCGCGCCAACCGCACCGAACGCCAGACCCTGCGCGACGTCGGCTACCTGCCGCGCAAGACACACATGAACATCGCCACCGAGGTGTGCGAGTTCTGCCTCGAATGCACCAACAAGACCGGCTGCCCCGGACTGACGTTCGTCGAGACCGACTACGGCCCGAAGGTGCAGACCGACTTCTCCTGGTGCGTCAACGACGGCGCCTGCCAGCGCATCCACGCCTGCCCGTCATTCGAGCACGTCACCATCCTCCGCAAGCAGCCGCCGCGACAGGGCGACGAATACGTCGATCTGTCCGATGTGCCCGATCCGCCCCGGCCCATCCATGCCGACCAGGACATCTGGCGCTGCTACCTCACCGGCATCGGCGGTCAGGGCGTGGGCCTGTGTACGTCGATCCTCACCATCGCCGGCCACGCCATGGGCTACCACATCCAGTTCCTGGACAAGAAAGGACTGGCGATCCGCAACGGCGGGGTCTTCAGCCAGATTGTCTTCACGCGACAGAGCGACGCGCCCGCGGGCAGCGGGTCCGCATCCTCCGCCGCGTCATCCCCCACCACGGTCACTCAGGCGACCACGCCGATCATCCCCCACGGCAAGGCCGACCTCATCCTCGGCGTGGATCTGCTCGAAGCCCTGCGCGCCATCGACCCGACGCAGCCCTACCGCGTCGCCAGCCCCCAGCGCACCGCCGCCGTCGTCAACACCGCCAAGAATCCGACGATCCTCACGCTCATGGGCCGCGATGACTTCTCCGCCCGCGACCTCGAAGCCACGCTCCGCCGCTACACCCGCGAGGACCAGTTCTTCGGCTTCGACGTCGGCGCCCTGTGCGAGCGCATGCTCGACTCCAAGCTCTACGCCAACATCATGATGCTCGGCATCGCCTACCAGAAGGGCCTGCTGCCGCTGACGCTGTCCGCCGTCGAGGACGCCATCCGCCAGATCATCCGCCACGACACCGAGCGTAACCTGCGGGCCTTCACCATCGGCCGCAAGATCGTCATCCGCCCCGACCTGTTCACCGTCGAGCCGCAGCACGCCTACGAAAGCTCCATCCGGGCTTACCGGCGCAAGGTCAACACCATCCGCAAGCAGTACCCCGGCCGCCGCGGCCGCGTGCTGGCCAAACGCTTCCGCCTGCTGATGAAGAAGATGGCCCGCGCCACCCGCGGCATGACCATCGAAGACAGGCTCATGCGCGACGTGGTCATCCGCGCCTACGACTGCCTGCTCTGGGGCGGCTTCTCATACGCCCAGCGCTACTGCGACCGCCTCGTGGCCGTCTTCGCCAAGGACAGTGCCGAGCATGGCTACGCCGTCACCGACGCCGTCGTCCGCAACCTCGCGCGCGTCATGCTCATCAAGGACGAGCCGTTCGTCGCCGCCCTGCTGACCAGCCCCGAAAAGTACAAACGCGACCGCCGCCGCTACAACGTCAACCCCGCACGCGGCGACAAGATCATCTACCACCACCTCAACAAGCCGGAGATCGAACTCTTCGGCCGCACGTTCCGCCTGCCGGCGATGACCACCCGCGACTGGCAGCTTCGCCTCATGGCCCGCATGCGTTTTCTGCGCCGCGTGCTCTTCCGCCACAAACGCGAACACGCCTTCCGCGACTGGTACGAGTCGCTGGTCGACCGCCTCGACTACAAGGGCGAACGCGACTACCAGCGCTGGCTGGCCATCCTCTCGACGCCCGACCAGGTCACCGGCTACCGCGAGGTGCGCTACCCGAAGATGGAAGCCGCCCGCCGCCGCGCCGAACAACTGCTCAAGACCGACCCCGCCGACTTC
>CAZUUQ010000021.1:0-19747 GCA_964622625.1 uncultured Phycisphaeraceae bacterium
CCCGCTCATCGCGCCCCGGTACGACGCGATAGGGAAGGTCCAGCACGCTCGTCGCCCCCGGCGGAAGCTCCGGCGGCGCCAGATCGCACGGCTCAGCGTGCAGCGGCTTGGGTTCGGGCAATGCAGCGGTTTGGGTCATGGCGGCCTATGGCATGTCCAGTTGTGAAACGGATTGGGTCGCGGTCCGCCCCACCGACGGGGGTGTCACAGGTTAAAATACCACAGGAATTGCCAAGCATCTTAGCCTTGGACGCCAAGGGACTCGGCATTTTGCGGGGGGAGGCCAGTCAAATCGGCGGGGAACAGGGGGCGGCTGACAGCCAGGGTAAGCCCGAATGGCCATCAGGCGAAGGCCGGTCTTGATTGAGCCGATGGAATACGCTACAAATGTCATGGCACATGCGAGGGGTCTGCCGCGGCCCGCGGACCGTCAGCCCACGGGGTGACGCGTTCGGGGTTCTGGGTTCGGGGAGAGCGGAATCAGGCGGCGGACGTTCTTGAAGGACCACGTGGATCCATCGGCCGGCGGTGCGTCGCCGCGCCGCGGTGACGAGCGGCCCATGAGGGGCTGAGACGTCGGGGCGTGGTCGGCATGGCCGGATCGTTCATGGTGCAAAAGTCAGGGCGCAGCGCGGAGTCTTTGGCGTCGGGCTCACCGGCAGGAGCGGGTGGGCCGCCTGAAGGCCGACGCAGCAGATCAAGCCACACGCCGGGTGGCGCGGCCGCCGAGGGCTGAACGTATCGTCCGCATGGAGTTCTCCACGCTGTTGGATATCTGGCCGCGTACGGTTCGCGGCTGCGTCGCCGATGCGACCCGTTTGATTCACCTTCTTTTCAAGGCATGGTGTGCACGTGGCTGACAATGCAGGCCAACCCCGCACGGGCATCCTCGAACTCAACGACAAGCGGATCGGCCGCCTGAGGGTGCTGGACAAGACGCTGATCGCCACCCCGCTGGACCCGATCGTGCCCTCGCCGCTGGTCGAACGCTTCAACCTGCGCCCGGGGCTTGAAGTGACGGTCGAACTCGGCGGCGCGGGCAAGACGTCCGGCGGTAACGGCCAAGGGGGCCAGGGCGGGAACTACGGCGGGGGCAAGCGCAACCGCAACCGTCGGCGGCGCAACAAGGGCCAGAACCGCTCCGGCGGCGCCGACCCGCAGGCCCCGCAGGTCACGCAACTGGTCATGATCGAAGGCGATGACCCGCAGAAATACGCCGACGCCCGCCGCTTCGAAGACCTCACCATCATTGATCCACAGCCGCGCCTCACGCTGGAATACCCCGGCTGTCCGGCGAGTTGCCGGCTCATCGACCTGTTCTGCCCCATCGGCTACGGACAGCGCGGCATGATCGTCTCGCCGCCCAAGGCCGGCAAAACCACGCTGCTGCAGGACATCGCCTTCGCCATCCAGAAGAACCACCCGCACGTCGAGGTCATCGCCCTGCTGATTGATGAGCGACCCGAGGAAGTGACCGACTTCCGCCGCAACGTGCCCTGCAACGTGCTGGCTTCGAGCAATGACCATGACCCGCAGCGGCACGTGAAGCTGGCGATGCTGGCCATTGACCGGGCCAAGCGACTGGCGGAGTCCGGCCGCGACGTGGTGGTGCTGCTGGATTCGCTGACCCGCGTGGGCCGCGCGTTCAACACCGCCCCCGGCATGTCCAACACCGGCCGCACACTGTCCGGCGGTCTGGACAGCGGCGCGCTGTCGATTCCCAAGCAATTGTTCGGCGCGGCCCGCAAGTTCGAGGAGGGCGGGTCGCTGTCGATCATCGCCACCGCGCTGGTGGACACCGGCAGCCGCGGCGACCAGGTGATCTTCGAGGAGTTCAAAGGCACCGGCAACATGGAGCTGATCCTGGACCGCAAGATCGCCGAGCGGCGGATCTTCCCGGCCATGGACCTGGCGGCCTCGGGCACGCGCAAAGAACACCTGCTCATGGAGCCGCACGAGCTGGAGACCGTCAACGCCCTGCGTCGCCGGCTGATCAACATGCCCCCGCCGATGCAGATCGAACAGCTTCTCAAGGCCCTCGAACGCTTCGAGACCAATGCCGCCCTCGTCGGCGCGCCTCAAAGCCCCGCCCGGGCGTGAAGCTTCGTCTCAACCCGCCGTGTACATGCCTTATCTCCGCGTGACGGCGTGCTTGTCCGATCCCCGCAGATTGCTAGCTTCCCTTCGTGCGATTCATCGTGGACCCCGCATCCTGTCCGGTCGATCAGCCGGTCACCTTGCGCGTGACGGCCGTACTTGACGCGCCTCTGGGCCGCGGCGACCACATTGCTTTCTCGCTGCCCGAGTCGTGGTCGAGCAAGCCGTACTGCATCACGTTCACCAGACCCGTTCAGTTGAGTGATCCGCTGCAGCCGGACCACGTCGCGATCGCGGCCGAAGGTGCGCGGCTGACGACGTCGCTCGGCCCGGTGCGTCTGCCCAGCGGCGGGCCCAAGGGCCACGTCAAGAAGGTCATCGCCGAAGTGGCGGAAGGCGAAGTGCCGGCCGGCGGGCGCGTGGTGTTCACCTTCTCCAATGCCCGATCCGCCTGGCTGGCGGAAGACGCGATGATCCGCGTCTGGATCAACGACCGGGAAGTCTCCGATTCGCCGCGCATTCGCACGCTGCCCGCGCGGGGAGAACGACTGCGGGTCATTGCGCCTTCCGCGGTTCGCCCCGGCGAATCGTTTACCGTCCGCATCGTCAGTCTCGACCGGTTCTGGAATCTCTCCACCTCCACGTATCGCGGCGGCATTCTGAAAATCGCGGGCGGCGACGTACTGGAAGAGAACATCACGTTCACCGGATCATGCGAGAAACAGGTGGTGCTGCGCGAACAGGGCGTGCATCGCCTCAGTTTTCACGAGGACCACGAGGACGTCCGCAGCAATCCCATTCTCGTCGCCGACGAGGCGGGCGGCCCGTTCTGGGGCGACCTGCACAGCCACGACAAGCTTCACAATTGCGGCGCGGGTGAGGACCCCATCGGCTACGCCCGCCACGCGGCGTGCCTGGACTTCGTCGCGCCGTTGCCGGACTATCGCGGCCTGTCACCGGAAACTTGGCCGGCGTTCGTCCGGCGCGCCCGCGACGCCGATGAACCGGGCCGCTTCACCGTTCTGCTGGCCTATGAAGTCGGCTTCGCCCGCGGCCACTACAACATCTATTTCCGCGGCGACGACGGCGTGCTGCTCGATCCCCGCGATGACGGTCGGCGGACCATGGAACACCTGCTGCCGCTGCTCGATCCGTCGCAGGCTTGTGTGATTCCCCACCACGTCGGCGTACACTGGTGCCCCCAGACGGGTTACCCGCCGCAGCGCGACCCCTGGACACCCGCCATCGAGATCTATTCGTCGCACGGCCTGGGCGAGCGCTACATGCCCGAGCACGTACTGGCTTACGAGTTCAATCGGGTGCGCGGTGAGAACAAGTACGCCAGCAGCGTGGACAAGCCTGTTTACGTGCGCGATGCGTGGGCGCAGGGCCGGCGCTTCGGCGTCGTCGGCGGCAGCGACGATCACATGGGCCAGCCCGGCAAACCCGTCAAAGGCCTCACGGCCGTGCTGGCGCCGCGGAACACCCGGGCCGACATCTGGGACGCCCTGCGGCGGCGGCGGTGCTACGCGACGACCGGTGAACGCATCCTCCTGGATTTCCGCATCAATGATCAACCCATGGGTTCCCAACTTCACGCGGCTGCCGGCGACACACTGCGCCTGCGCGCACAGGTGCACGGCACGGACGATCTGGCATTCATCGAGATCGCACGAATGACCATGGACGGGTCGGGCCGCTGGGAGAGCAGCTACTACCGCAAGCTGGAGGACCGCGACGCCTTTCACGAAGGAGCGGTGCAGTCCAGCATGGACTGGACCGTAGAGCTTGAAGAACCGTTCGTCGGCGCCGTCATGTATTACCTACGCGTCGGTCAGCGCACCATGATCGATGGTTGGCCGGCTTTCGCCTGGTCAAGTCCCATCTGGGTTGACGAGGTACGCTGAGGGCGCTTCTCGCTGTGTGGAGCTTATGCTCGCGGCCCAGCGCTGCGTTGCGCCGGCGTGGGTCGCCCCCGTTTCCCTGTCGACGCACGGCTTCAGAATTCGTCGGCCACGCGGATGCCGCGACGCGCCAGCAGCGAACCCTCGGCCAGGTGCAGGTTCACCAGGGCGATGCGGTAGGCCACCGTCGCGTCAACCTCGGCGATCTGCGCGGCCAGAAGGTCACGCTGCGCCTGGCCGACCAGAAAACTCGTGCTGGCGCCGACGCGGAAGCGCTCCTGCTCGGCCCGCAATGTCTCCTCCTGGAGGGCGACCGACGCGGCCGTGGCGTGAATCTGCTGGCGGGCGCGTTCGACCTCCGTCCACGCGAGGCGGACGTCGAGTTCGATGAGCTGACTGAGATTCTCGACGGCCGCGGCCGCCTGCTGCCGCGACGCCCGAGCCGCCAGGTCGCGGCCCTCGGCCGCACGGTTGCCCAGCATGTGGCTCAGACGCACGCCGGCCGTCGCGTCGTATGTACGACCGTCCAGCTCGCGGAACGATTCGGGGAACGTGTCGCCGTACCCGGTCTTGCCCAGGGCGATGAACAGGTCCAGCCGCGGCAGCAGGCCGTTGCGCGTGGCGATCGTCGCCAGCCGGTTCTGATCCAGACGCAGCCGTGCTTCGCTGAGGTCCGGGCGCTGCTGCCGGGCCAGCACAAGGCGCTCGGGCAGATCGTCGAGCACGATGGGGGCCACGACGGGGTCGCTCACAGCCGCGACGTCGTGGTCCAGCGCCCCCGTGTCATGCGGGTTGAGCAATCGCAGCAGGCGTACGCGCTGGGCTTCGAGGCGGCTGCGGGCCTGGATCAGCGCCTGCTGTCGCAGCGCCAGCTCAGCGCGCGGCGAGGCCGCGTCGGTCGGCGCCAGATCGCCAACCTCAATGCGCTGCCGCACCTCGTCAAGCAGTTGCCGCGCCACTTCCAGCGATCGCTCAAAAATCGTGATCTCCCGCAGGGCCAGCACGAAGTTCCAGTAGGCGATCTCGGCGTCGGCCGCGAGCACCTCGGCGAAGCCGCGCAGCTCGTAACGCGAGGCCAGGCCCTCGAGCCGCGCCTGTTCGATGGCGGCGAGGTTGACCGTCGGCCCGAAGCCCTGAAGCAGCGCCTGCGTCACCGTCAGGCCCAGGCGCGCCTCCTGCTGCTCGGGCGCGCGGTTCGAAATGGTCCGCCCCTGGCTGACGGTGCCTTCCATCGTGGTGCCCGTCGGCAGCTCCTGTCGCAGTCCGACCTGGCCCGCGGCGTCGCGCGCCTGCACATTGAACTGCGAGCCGGTGGCGCGGGCGACTTCGCTGCTCTCACGCCGACTGGCGCTGATCTCACCGAACAGTTCCGGATCGAACCGCCCGCGCTCGATCTGCTCGAAAGTTCCGGCGATCACCGGCCCGAACTGCCGCACGCGCAGGTCGCGGTTGCGACCCAGGGCCATGAACACCGCGTCCTCGACGGAAATCGTCAGCAGACCATCCACGTCGGCCGCGGGAAGCGGATCGATCCGCTGGTCATCGCGCTCGAAGCCCACCGGCTCGACGGGCCGGGCCGCTCGATCCGCCTCCGCCATGCGCCTGTCCCAGTCGGGCGCAAACACCGTCCAGTGGTCCACGCTCTGACAGCCCCCGGCCGCAAGCATCGCGACGACCGTCAGCGTGGCCGGTGATGGGAAACGGGCGAAAGCGCTCATCATCATGCAGCCACCCTGCGCTCGGGGTGCATCAGCGAATACACAGCGGGGATCAGCATCAGTGTAATGAGCGTCGAGGTCGTCAAGCCGCCGATCACCGCCCGCGCCAGGGGCGCCTGCGCGTCGGCCCCTTCGCCGATACCCAGCGCCAGCGGCAGCAGGCCGAGCATCGTCGTCAGGCTCGTCATCAGAATCGGCCGCAACCTGCGCCGGCCGGCTTCGGCCACCGCGTCGGCCACGGTCATGCCGTCACGCCGCAGTCGGCCCGCCTGGTCCACCAGCAGAATGGCGTTGTTGACCACGATCCCGCCGAGCATGATGCAGCCGATGTACGACTGCACGTTCAGCGTCGTGCCGGTCAGGAAAAGCATCAGCAGCACACCGATCGCCGCCAGCGGCACCGAGAACATCACCACCAGCGGATCGCGCAGCGACTCATACTGACAGGCCAGCACCATGTACACCAGCAGCAGGGCCAGCGAAAAGCTGATGACTAGTTCGTGGAAGGCTTCCTGCTGCTCCTGGTAGTCGCCGGCAATGATGAACTCGTAGCCGACGGGCCGGGGAATCGCGTCGAGCCGGCGGCGGACGTCGGCGGCGATCGAGCCGAGGTCGCGGCCCGTGGTGTTCGCGGTGACGGTGACGAGGCGCTGCTGATCCTTGCGATCGATGAGCACCGGTCCGCGGGCCGGGTCGGGCGTCACCACGTTGCGCAGCGCCACCTGATCGTCGTCACCGGCGCGAAGCGTCAGGTCGAGTATCTCATCGAGGGAGCGCTGCTCGGCATCTTCAAGTTGCACGAGGATGCGATGGGCATTGCCGCCCTGGCGGAATTCTCCGGCCCGCGAGCCGGCCACGGCCGTCTCCAGGGCGGCCGCGATCTGCCGCACGCTCAGGCCCATGTCGGCCGCCTTGTCGCGGTCGATGCGCAACAACTGCTGCGGCACGCCGGCCTCGCGGCTGGTCCGGACGTCGGTGATGCCCGGCACATCGGCGATGGCCTCCGCCACGCGAACCGCCAGCAGGTCCAGCGTCGCCAGGTCGAAGCCCCGGATCTCGATGCCCAGGCTCTCGTCGCCGCCGATCAGACGGTTGAGCAGCATCTGCCCCTGCGGCGCCCGTGTGCGGACGACCATGCCGGGGATGCGGCCATCGAGGCGCTGCCGCAAATCGTCGGCAATGTCGATGTTCGACCGCTGCCGCTGGCGGGCGGGGATCAGCGCCAGGCGGATTTCTCCCTCGGCCGAGGCCGAGGCGCGGTAGCCCGACGGGCCGATGCTCACCGTCATGTTCTCGATCTCGGGCACGGCATCGACGATGACGCGCTCGATGGCCTGCGTGTGCCGGTCCACGATCGCCAAGCGCGTGCCGACTTCCATCTCGCCGGTGACGCGGACTTCGCCCTCGTCACTGGGCGGCATGAACTCCGTGCCTATCAGCGGCGCCAACAGCAGGCTCAAGGCCAGCAGGCCCAGCGCGATGCCCACCGTGGCCAGGCGATGCCGCAGCACCCGCCGCAGAAGATCCCGGTAACCGGTGTCGAGACGGTCAAACGCGAAATCCGCGGCCGCGGTCAGGCGTGCCAAGGGCTTTGGGCGCCGTGCCTGCCCGCCGGATTCCTGATGCATCGGTCGACCCAGCAGCCGCGACGCCAGCATCGGCACGAGGCTCAGCGCCACCGCCAGCGATGCGATCAGCGAGAAGGCGATCACGTACGCCAGTTGACGAAACAGCACGCCCGACACGCCCTCGATGAAGATCAGCGGCAGAAAGATCACCAGCGTCGTGATGGTGCTGGCGATGATCGCGGCCGCGACTTCGCCGGCCCCGGCGACCGCCGCGGGCTCGGCCGCTTCCCGGCCCTCGTCGCGGTGTCGGAAGATGTTCTCCAGCACCACGATGGAGTTGTCCACCATCATGCCCACGCCCAGGGCCAGGCCTCCGAGCGTCATCAGGTTCAGCGTGAACCCGCCGAAGTAGACCAGCGCGAAGGTGGCGATCACCGAGATCGGAATCGCCACCGCGATCACCAGCGTGCTGCGGATGTTGCGCAGAAAGAACAGCAGCACAAAGATCGCCAGAAACCCGCCGTATATCACTGACCTCGCGACATTGGCGATCGAGCGCTCGATGTACTGCGCCTGATTGATGACGGCCACGACGCGGACCTGCGGCAGGTCGGCGTTGATCGCCTCGATCTCGGCGGTCACGCGGCGGGCGACCTCGACGGTGTTGGCCCCCGACTGCTTGCGCACCGCCATCCGCACGCCGCGTTCGCCGTTGGTGCGGATGATCCGGGTGATCTTCGCGTGCGTGTCGCGGATCGTCGCCACCTGGCCGAGCAGCACCGGCGCCCCGTCGCGCAGGGCCACGACCGTCCGCCGCAACTGGTCCAGATCGGTGAACTGCCCCGGGGTGCGCAGCGTGACCTCGAATCGGCCCTGTTCAATCTGCCCGGCGGGCAGGTCGATGTTCGCCTGGCGGATCGCGTCAAGAATGTCGTCCAGGGGCAGGCCCAGGGCGACCAGCCGCTGGGGATCGAGCCGCACCTGCACCTCGCGCGTGAACCCGCCCCACACGTCCACCACGGCCACGCCGGGTATGCGCTCCAGGCGGTACTGGATCTGGTCCTCGATCAACTGTGTCAGTTCAACCGGGTCGAGCGCGCTGGACACGCCCAGGATCACGATCGGGAAATTGGCCACGTCGAACTGTCGAAGCTGCGGGCGCGATGCCTCTTCCGGGAGCTCGTCGACCACGCGGTCCAGGCGATCGCGCACGTCGTTGGACGCCGCGTCCAGATCGGTCCCCCACACAAAGCTCAATCGCACCGTGCTCACGCCTTCGGACGAGCTGGAGGTGATCTCCTCCACGCCTGGCACGGCCGAGACCGTCTGCTCGATCACCTCGGTGACCAGCCGCTCCATCTCCTCGGGGCTGGCGTTTTCGTAGTCGGTCGATATCGAGAGCGTGGGCAGCGCGACCTCCGGCAGCAGGTCGATGGGCAGATGCGACAGTGATACGCCGCCGAGCAGGACGACGATGCACGTGACCATCGTCACGAAGATCGGACGATGCACGCTGAACCGCGGCAGGCTCATGCCCCGCCCCCGGAAGTTCTCCCGCCAGTCCGCCCGGAAGTCTCAAAGGATGGCGGCGAAGACGCGGCACCCGACGCGACCACCCGCACGGCCGCGCCGTCTTCGAGGAGCTGCTGGCCGAGGGTCACCACCGATCCCGTCACACCTTGGCCGATCACCTGCACCCGCTCACCGTCGCGCAGGCCGACCTCGACGGGCACATAGCGCGCGACCGTCTGTTCGCCCCGGCCGTCGAGCACGAACACGCCCGTGCGCCCGCCGCGCTGCACCAGGGCCGTCGCCGGCAAGATCACCGCGTCCTCGGCCGCATCCAGCAGCACCGATATCCGCGCGAACATCCCCGGCCTGAGCTGCCCGTCGTCGTTGTCGACCGTCAGCTCGACGCGGGCCTGCCGCGACGTCTGACGAAACACCGGAGCCATGCGCGACAGCGTTGCCTCGAACGCGCGCCCCGGATGCGCGTCGGTGTCCAGCGTGGCCGTCTGGCCGATCCGCAGACGCGCGTAATCGCGCTCGGTGACGAAGAACACCGCGCGCAGCCTGTCCACCTGCACCACCGACAGCAGCGGCGCATTGGCCGCCACCGTGTCGCCCGCGTCAACGTAGCGCTCCCCGACCACCCGCCGCGACGGACCGGCGTGCAATGCGTCCGGCTGTGCGTCCGGCGTTTCGTCATCCGGCCAGGCGGCGGTGACGCTCGTGTAACTCAGGCGGATGCGGCTGGCCGTGAGGTTCGCCTCGGCCCGACGCACCTGCGCCCGCGCGACCTCGACCTCCGCCTCCGCGCTCAGTCGCTGCGCCTCGACCGCATCGATCTGCGCTTCGGAGGCAATGCCCCGCTGCCCCAGCGTCCGCACCCGCTCATGGTCGCGTTGCGCGATTTCCAGGGCGCTGGATGCCTGCATTAGGTTCGCCTGCGCGACGGCCAGTTCCGCTTCGGCCTGCGCCACGGCCTGGACGAACTCATCGTCATCGAGCTGGGCCACCACCTGCCCGCGCTCGACCGGATCGCCGATGTCCACCCGCAGCGCCGCCAGCCGCCCACTGACCTTCGGCGCGACCGCGAACTCCGAAGCGGCCGAGAGACTGCCGCTGAACGTCCGCCGCTGCTCGATCCGCCCGCGGGTCACCGACTCAACCTCGACCGCCACCGCCGCCCGCGGACCGCGACTGCCCTGGCCGCCGGCCTGCGAAACAGCACCACCGCCCGCGCCGCCTCGCTGATAAACAGACCATGCCGCCATCGCGGCAATCAGCACGGCAATCGCGGCCATCATGCTTCGTCGCACGGTTCGGTTCATGGGCTGGCTGTTCCTGATCGACCGCCGTATGGTACTGACCGGTCAGTACTGATACAATACGCCCATCTGCCACCCGCGCCATCCGCGAACCGTTCGCGGGCGCCATGGGAGAGCACCAGCCATCAAAGCACCCTCGACCAGAACCGACGACGGCAAACGCCGGCGCATCCTCGACGCGGCCGAGCGGCTGTTTGCCGGCCATCGCTACCACGAGGTGACGACCGACGCCGTCGCCAAGGCCGCCCACGTCAGTAAAGGCACCATCTACCGCTTCTTCAAGGACAAGGACGAACTGTTTTTTCACGCCGCCACCGCCGGATTCGATGAGCTGTGCGGGCAGCTCGCATCCTTCGCCTTCGACCCGACGCGGCCGCGGGAAAGTCTGACGGCCGCGTGCGAGGCGATGGCGGGCTTCTTCGGCCGCAAGCGCCGCGTCATGCACCTGATCCAGGCGGAGGAATCGCGTGCCGCCGCCGCCCGCGGCAAGGCCCGGCAGCGCTGGGTGTCGCAGCGCGGCCGACTGGTGACGGCCCTCACGGCCGTGATGCGCCAAGGCCAGCACACGGCCGTGTTGCGCAGCGACCTGACCGCGGACGTGCTGGCCGCGCTGCTGCTGGGCATGATGCGGACGCGCGCCCGCGATCTGGTCGGCGCGAGCGCTGCGCCCGACCAGGCCGCGGTGAGCCTCGCACAACTGGTGGACTTCTTCCTCAGCGGCGCGGGCCGCGGGCCGGCGCACGCCACGCGCACCAACACACGCTCAACCCGCCGATTGCAGGAGCAGACCACATGAGCGGCATGGGCGGCGGCTGGCGCGGGAACATGGGGACGGTCGGGGGGATCACCCGTACGTTCGGCCTGCACCATTACTTCGGCCGCGGCGAGCCGGAACGCACCCCGCCGCGCCTGAGCCGCGCTATCCTCCGCCGCATCGGCCGCTACTTCCTGCCCTACTGGCGGCAATGGGCGGTCATCCTCGTCTGCGTCCTGATCACAGCCGCCCTGGCGGTGCTGCCGCCGTTCTGCGTCAGCCTCATTCTCGACCGCGCCATACCGCAGCAGGACTCGCTGCTGCTGGCCGCACTCGCCGGCGCGATGGTCGCCCTGGCGGTGGTGTCCGGCCTCATCGGCGTGCTCCAGCAGACGCTCACCGCCCACACCGGGCAGAGCATCATGTTCGACATCCGCAACGAGCTGTTCACACACCTGCAGCGCATGTCGCTTCCGTTCTACACCATGACGCGCGGCGGCGAGATCGTCTCGCGCATCAACAACGACGTGAATGCCGTCCAGGGCGCGGCCACGGGCACGGTCGTCAGCATCGTCAGCAACTTCGCCACGCTGACGGCCACCAGCATCGCCCTGCTGAGCATGAACTGGAAGCTTGCCCTCGTGGCGGTGGCCGTGGTGCCGGCGTTCTATCTGCCCTCGCAGATCGTCGGCGGGATCCGTCGGCGGCTGTCGATGCAGACCCAGGAGAGCCAGGCCGGTCTGCTGGTGTTCATGCAGGAGCGCCTGCACGTCGGCGGCGCGGTGCTGACGAAAATCTTCGGACAGGGCGGGGCCGACGCCAGAGCCTTCCGCGATCTGTCCGGCCGGGTGCGGCACCTCAACGTCAGGCAGGCGGTCGTGGGGCGCTGGCTGTTCATGGTCCTGAGCGTCTTCAGCGCCGTCGGGCCGGCCCTGGTTTACTGGTACGGCGGCCTGCAGGTGATCCGCGACCAGCTCACGCCGGGCCTCCTGGTGGCCTTTGCCGCCTTGCTGGCGCTGCTCTATCGCCCGCTCATCCAGCTCGCGTCGGTCTACGTGGACATCCAGGGGGCCGCAGCCGTGTTCGACCGCATCTTCGAGTACCTGGACCTGCAGCCCGAAGTCCAGGACAAGTCCGACCCCACGCCGCTGCCCCGCACCCGTGGGCACATCGTCTTCGAGAACGTCCACTTCGCCTATCCCACGCCGCGCCTTGCGGTCGCCGCCGATGTCCAGGCCGATGCCGATGTGGACGCCGAACCTGTCCAGCGTTTTGCGCTGCAGGGCGTGAGTTTCGAGATCGCTCCGGGTGAACAGGTGGCGCTGGTCGGTCCCAGCGGCGCGGGCAAGAGCACGCTGACTTATCTGGTGCCGCGGTTCTACGATCCCGACCTGGGGCGCATCACGCTCGACGGCCACGACCTGCGCGACCTGGCCCAGCACGAGCTTCGCGGGCACATCGGCATGGTCACGCAGGAGACGTTCCTCTTCCACGCCTCGATCCGCGAGAATCTGCTGTACGCCCGGCCCGACGCGGTCGAGGCCGACCTCGTCGCCGCCTGCCGGGCCGCCCACATCCACGAGTTCATCGCGGCGCTGCCCGACGGTTATGACACGCTCGTGGGCGAGCGCGGCTTCCGGCTCTCCGGCGGCGAAAAGCAGCGACTGTCCATCGCCCGCGCGCTGCTCAAGGATCCGGCCGTCCTCATCCTCGACGAGGCCACCAGCAGCCTCGATGCCACCAGCGAGTACCTCGTGCAGGCCGCCCTGGAAACACTGCTGCAGGGCCGCACTTCGCTGATCATCGCCCATCGTCTTTCGACGATCCTCAGCTCCGACCGCATCGTGGTGCTCGACACCGGCCGCGTCGTCGACGTCGGCACGCACGACGAGCTGCTGACCCGCGGCGGCCTGTATGCCGACCTGTTTCAGCAGCAGTTCAGCAAAGTCCTGGCGCTCAACGGCCGGGATTTCGCAGGCTGACCGCCCGTGCGCCATACCGCGATGCTTCAACTGACAGGATGATCCCGCAGGGCTGCCGGTCACCGCGTCGCGCGGGCGGGATCATCGTCCGGCTGATCGCGGAAGACGATGTTGTTGCGGGCCAGCAGTGTGCCCATCACCCGATAGAGGCCGGCGATGGCGGTGTTGTAGCCGGTCATGGCCCGGATTTCCTGAATTTCCGCCTCAGCCAGCCGCTGCTGGGCTGAGAGCTTGAGGTCGAGGAGGAACTCCGGTGTCAACGCGACGCCGGCACGCTCCTGTTCCTCGATGGCGCGGAGGCTGTCGGCCGCTGCCCGGCGGGCGGCGCGGGTTGCGCCGATCAGCTCGTAGGCTGTCTGAAGGTCGCGCAGCGCCTCCTTGACCGCCAGTACCGCGGCCTGGGCCGTGCGCTGGTAGGTGATGACCGAACCCTGGCGTTCCAGACGCCGTTGAAGGTAGGCCGCCTCGCGCTCGCGATTGCCCAGCGGCATGGAGAATTCCGCGCTGACCAGGTAGTCGATGTAATCGGTCTCGGTCAGATCGCTGTAGCTTTCGCCGATTCCCTTGCTGGACAGCCCGCTGTAGCGCAGCACGAGCGAGAGGTCCAGTTGCGGCAGGCGCTGGTTGTCGGCCACGCGCTGGCGCACGGAGGCATCCTGGATCGCCAATAGAGCCTTCTGCACCTCCGGCCGGTGCTGCAGAGCGGTGGTGACTGCGTCGAGGAGGCTGAAGGCAATGGGCAGGTCGGCCGGGGCATCCACTGGCAGCAGCAGGGCTTCGCTGGACACGGGCAGATCCGGATCGTTGACCAGAACTTTGAGGCGGTCGGAGGCGATGCGTACCTGATTGCGGGCACGGATCACGTCGGCGCGGCGAAGCTCGACGAAGCTGTTGGCCTCGGTGATGCGCACGGGGCTGACGTCGAACTCCTCGCGCAGCACGAGACGGTCGCGGTCCTCAATGGTGCGCTCCAGGAGGCGAAGCTGAATCAGCAGTTCCTGGCGGGCGGCCACCAGCTCCCAGTACGCGGCTTCGGTGGCCAGCGCGGTTTCCAGAAGGCTGGTCTTGAAATCCTGCACCGCGCTGCGCCGGGCGTTGACGGCCAGCTCCAGCGGGGCCGTGGCCACGTCCTTTCCGAAACCGCGCAGCAGCGGATGACTCACGCCCAGCAGGACGTTGGCCGTATAGACTGGGTCGAAGACGGTGGTCTGCGGCTCGACGTCGGAGACGCCGAACTCGGTCTGGGCGGTGACGACGCCGCCGCTGGTCAGCGGCTTGCGGATGCCCGTGGTCAGCGTTTGCGTGCGCGTGCGCCGATCGCCGCCGATCACCGCTCCGAAGGCGCCAGGCACCGGCGCGCCGGGTGTGTCGAGATTGGAGAAATCAAAGGTACCAAAGTAGACGGCGTCGAAGACGGCCTCGGCCTGGGTGACGATCGTTTCGCTGACGGCCGGCAGCAGGCGGGCCTGCTGAAGGTCGAGGTTGTTGCGAACGGTCAATTCGATGGCTTTCTGGAGCGAGATGGCCAGGGTGGGCGAGTCGGTGTGGCCGAACAGGTCGGCCCCCAGTTGCAGCGGCTGGTTTTCGTAGGCGGTCGGGCCGGACATGTCGTCAAGCTGCCCGACGCGTCCGGCCTGGGCCAGTCGCTGCTCGACATCGCTGGGTTCGCGGTGCAGTTCGATGGTGGGCGCGGCGGCGAGGGCTTCGCTGTAGGCCCGATGCGTGGCCACGAGCCGGTCGCGCAGGGCCTGCTCAGCCTCACGGTGCAGGGGATCGCGGCAGGCGACGGCGGCGACCGCGGCGGCCAGCACCACGCCCGTCTGGAGCAGGACACGCACCCACGAGCTGCCCCGGCAACGCATCAGCTTGGCTTTCATGCCGCGAATATAGATCGCCCGCGACAGGCGGTCAAAGCCGATCGTACAACGTACGAACCCGCCGCGGCGCCGGTTGGTCTCAGGTTTTGGCCAGCGGCAGCCAGTCGAGCACGCGCTGGATATGCACGTCCCAGAAGCCCCACTCGTGCTCCCCGGGATGCTCTTCATAGGTGCAGTCGAGTCCGACGGTGCGCAGGTGGTCGCGGAAGCGTCGGTTGCCCGCAAGCAGAAAATCCTTGTCGCCGCAGTTCTGAAACAGGGCGGGGCGCGGCTTGGCCGACGCGGCCAGGCGCTCGGCCAGGGCGAACAGGTCGTTCTCCGAGCCGAGAAAATCGTCGTCGCTGCCGAAGGTGCGGGTGAACTCGCCGTTGCGTTCCACCCTGGTAAGGGTGCGGATGTTGACCACGTCCACGGCCCCGGACAGCGACGCGGCCGCGGCATAGCGCTCGGGACAGGCCAAGGCGATCTTGAAGGCCCCGTAGCCTCCCATGGACAGGCCGGCCACGAAGTTATCCTCGCGACGGCTGCTGAGGCGGAAGAACTTGCGGGCCAGGGCGGGCACTTCATCAGCGATGAAGGTGAAGTAGTCGTAGCCGTTGCGCTGGTTGGTGTAGTAGCTGCGGTGCACGGCCGGCATGACAACCGCCAGGCCGCGTTCCGAGGCGTAGCGCTCGATGCTGGTGCGGCGAAGCCAGATGGAATGGTCGTCGCTCATGCCGTGCAGCAGCAGCAGCGTGGGGTGGCCGACGTCGTTGGCGCGTTCCCGGCCCGCCAGACCGATCTGCGCCTGGGTGAACTGCGGTATCACCACGTTCATCTCGCAGCACAGGCCGAGGGTCTCGGAGAAGAAGTGGGTGTGCATCAGGGCCATGGGGGAGTCCGGGGTTCGTGGTTCGGGTTCCGTGTACCGGGATAGTTATCAAGCCGCACCTTTGCGTCAGCGAAGGTGCGGATCGCGAGAAACGATGTGGATCACCGCGTCAGGGTCTTGAGACCCTTCATGCATTCGACCACAGCGTTGAGGGCGTCGACTTTCTCATTCTCATGTTCGATCACGAACCAGCGGGTGTCGCCGACACCGGCGCACAGCGGCAGCAGGTTTTTGAAGTCGACCTGGCCCTGCCCGATCACCGTGTCGGCCCCGGTCGCGCGCGAGTAGTCCTTCAGGTGGACCGACTGGGCCCGGCCGGGGTAGCGCTTGATGTACTCGGCCGGGTTCACGTCCGCGCTGCCGCGAAGGGCGTTGCCGGTGTCGAACTGCATGATGACCGACGCGTCGGCCCGTGAGAAGAACACGTCCCATGGCAGATCGTCGCTTGCCTCGTCCGCCAGCGGGGTGAACTCGATCCAGTGGTTGTGGTAACCGGTGCGGCAGTCGAAATTGGACAGCCGCTCGGAGGCGAAGCTGATCTCGTCAGCCGCCTTGCGCCAGCCGTCGAGCGTCTTCGTGTACTGCTCGCCCAGGCCGGGCACGATCAGGTAGTTGAATCCGACGGTGGCGGCAAAGTCGACGGTGGCCTGGAATTGATCCCCCTGGAGTCGCGACAGCGGCGTGTGGGCCCCGGCACAACGCAGGCCGTGGTCGTCGAGCAGGCGGCGCAGCTCGGCCGGGTCGCGCTGGTAGTCGGCTCCGTAAAGCTCGACGGCATCGTAGCCGGCGTCGGCCACCACCTTGAGCACGTCGGCGGGGTTCTGGGCCCAGACGTGACGCACGGAAAAGGTCTGCAACGCAATGGGAATCTCGTTGACGGCTGGCACGGCAAGGCTCCTTGAGGATGAACACGAGTGCGAGGTCAGTCGGCCCGTGGCGTGAGGACGGATTCGCGGCCATCATAGGGAGCCGGCTCGGCGCGGCAATGCGGCAGATACGCGAAGCAGGGACCACGCATGACACCCAGTGAACCGGACAACTCGAAGCCGACGATCACCGCCATGACGGCCCTGCCCCGTGATCCATTGCGGGCGCGGGTCAAGGTGGGGCGGCAGGTGGTCGCCACGCTGACGTGGCAGCAGATCGCGGCCCTGGAGCTGGCGGTCGGCCGGGTGTGGGATGATGCGCTGGCCGCCCGTGCCGCGGACGCGGCGGAGGAGGATGCCGCTTACGTCAAGGCGATGAAGGTTCTCGATCGCCGGGCTGTGAGTCGCCGTGAGCTGACGCGGAAGCTGATGCAGGCGGGTCATGGCGCGGGTGCGAGCGAGCAGGCGGTTGAGCGGCTGGAGCGGGCGGGGGTCCTCGATGACCGGGCGTATGGCCAGGCGGTGATGCGTGAGCTGTGTCGCGGCAAGGCGGCCGGCCCGCGGCTGATGCGGGCGAAATTGATTCAGAAGGGCCTGGCTGGACCGCTGATCGATGAACTGGTCCGCGAGGCCGACGGGGGTCGGGATGCGGTGGCCGAAGCGCGGGCGCTGGCTCAGAAGAAGCTGCGCGCGGCGTCGATGCAGCGGCTCGATCCGCCGGCCCGCAAGCGCCGACTCTGGGGCCTGCTGGCGCGGCGGGGGTTTGAAGGCGACGTGATCGAAGCGGCCCTGCGCGGCCTGGGGGGCCTGGCCGGGGAGGAATCGGACGATTGAATGGCAGGATTTTTCTTGACGCGGCTCACGCGGGCCGATAGTATGTATGGCATAGCATGTATTGCAAGTGTACCGGGCCGGGATCAGGCGGGGGTTAGCCGGGGCCGGACAGCCGGGGTGACGAGACCGACCGGGATTTCTGGGAGACTCAGCCATGCGGATCGAACGCGACCTGATGCGCGGGGCCGGGCCGGCCGCGGTGATGCAACTGCTCAGCAGCGGGGAGATGTACGGCTACGAGCTGGTCGAGGCCCTCGATCGTCGGTCCAGCGGCGTGCTGGCGATGGGCCAGTCCACGCTCTACCCGATGCTCTACAACCTCGAAGCCAAGGGCCTGGTCGCCTCGCGCCTGGATGAAACCGGCCCGCGGGCGCGGCGTTACTACCGGCTCACGGGCAAGGGCAAGCGCCGCCTCGCCCACGACCGCCGCCAGTGGTCGGCCGTGATGGACGCGATGGCCGCACTCGGCGTCGCCCCGCAACCCGTCAGGCTCGCACCCGCCGGAGGTGCGGCATGAAGGTTGAAGCCGGGAGCGGGCGGCAAAGAGACTGGCGGCGCGCCGGCTACACGCCGATGTGCGACCTGCTGCGCGGGCGCATATCGGGCCGCTGCGACTGGCGCCGACCCATCGCCGAGTCGGACCTGCCCGAGGCGGTGAAGGAAACGATCACGCAGCTCGTCAAACGCACGCGCCTGTGGCGCACGGAAAAGCACGACGTGGCCGTCGAGCTGGTCGCGCATTTTCAGGACGCCGTGGCCGCGGGCCATGGCGAGGAAGACGCGCTCAAAGCCTTCGGCTCACCGGACGTCGCCGCGCGGCTCATCCGTCGGGCCAAGAAACGCAACCGGCCGTGGCCCTTTCATGCGCTTCGCTATTCCATGTGGTCGTTCGTGGGCCTGCTGGGCCTCATGGGCTTGTATGCAGCGGTCTGGCTGTGGCTGGTGAGCGCTTCGCCTGTCGTCAGTGTGGACTACCTGGCGAAGATCAACGAGCCGATCATGGCGGTTCCGGAGAAAGATCGTGCATGGCCGATCTATCGCGACGCGATGATCAAGTGGAACTTCGTCGGCAGTCAGCCGGGCGGCATGCCGATCCCGCTGGCGCTGCCGCATGAGTCGGACTGGCCGAAGGTCGAACTGTGGCTGCGCGAGCACAGCGCCTTGCTCGACGAGTTTCGCCGCGCTGCCGTGAAGCCGCATCTGGGTAGAGAAATCACGGTTTCATGGGACATCCATGAGGAAGACATTATGGCATTGACCCCACCAGACAGGTTGGGCGATTACCGTCGTTACTACGAAAAAAGACCGCATGACGACCACGACAGATTAAAAGGAGAGTCTCTTTACGGTGGTGTGCATCTGCCGCATCTGGGGCCACTGCGGCTGGCGGCACGGTGGCTGGCAGCGGACATAACCCTCGCAGCAATGGAGGGGGACACGCGGCGTGCGCTCGATGACTTCGCAGCCGTCATCGGTATGGCCCGCCACCTGCGTGAGCCGGATGCGTTCCTTATTCATCAACTCGTCAGCATCAGCGTTGCCAGGCTGGCCATTCAACACCTGGCGGCGGTAGTAGATCAGCAACCCCGGCTATTGGCAGATGAGCAACTTCGAGACGTGGCTCATAAGTTGGCCGCCATGAGAGCACTTGGAGAGATAGACGTCACGGGTGAACGTCTCATGGTTCTGGACGCCATTCAGCGAATGTTCAGCGACAACGGGCGCGGCGATGGCCGCTTTACGTTACGGGGCGTGCCTATAAGGGAGTTTCTGGCATCCAACGCAGGAACCTGTGATGCGGATGATGATGATAGGGGTTACACCATGCTGGCAACGTTTATCGCGTTGGCTCCGCGACACGCCTCTCGCATGGAAGCGGTGGAAGTCGTGGAGCGTTGGCATGCATTGACCGTGGCGGATGCCTTCCGTCCCCTGTGGGGGATACTGGCTGAGAAATCCAGCGCGGCGCGATACCTCGACGATTTAACAAGTGATTATGTCGGCGAGTTGCGATATATGCCCATACGCCCGCTTATCGGCGATTTGACCGCCGCTGTGCGCACGGGCCGTGTATTCCAGGCTGAAGTCGAGGCTTTGGAGACCGCCATCGCATTGGAGTTGTACCGCCGGCATCACGGGGCGTATCCGGACGATCTGGCCGAGCTGGTGCCGCGGTATCGGCCGGGCGTGCCGGTGGATCATTCGACGGGTCTGCCGCTGTGCTACCGGCTCGTGGACGGCCGGCCGGTGCTGTATGGCCGTGGCATCGACGGCGAGGACAACGGCGGCCAGCGGCCGGCGGACGGCAAGTCGGCGCTGGATGAAGGCGTCGCCGGCGACTGGATTCTCTATCCGCCGACAGAGTGATGGGGCTTGGTGATGGGCGATTGGAGGAATCCCCCGGCAGAGCCGGGGGCTGATCCAACCTCGGTGCCTTGGTCTGTG
>CAZUUQ010000021.1:19847-23880 GCA_964622625.1 uncultured Phycisphaeraceae bacterium
GAGGAATCCCCCGGCAGAGCCGGGGGCTGATCCAACCTCGGTGCCTTGGTCTGTGGGCGCCTCGATCCTTCTTTGACTCCCTGGCGGTCTTGGCGTCTTGGCGGTGATTCTCCGCGGTGCAGCTTTGCGGGAGACCGGAATCCGGCCCTGAAGGGCACGGCTTGGGGGGGACGGCGTTACAATGCGGGGATGGCGGCGAAACGAACACGCAGGGCGGCGGTGCTGGCGGCGGCCGGGGTCTGCCTGCTGCCGGCCGGCTGCGGGGTCAAGCGGACGATCACGGTCACGTCCGAGCCGAGCGGGGCGCTGGTGCATCTCAACGACCAGGAGGTCGGCCGCACGCCGGTGACGGTGCCTTTCCTGTTCTACGGCACGTACGACGTGCGGCTGGAGAAGGAAGGCTACAAGCCGCTGTGGACCAGCCAGCGGGCCAAGGGGCCGTGGTGGGAGGCTCCCGGTCCGGACCTGGCGGCTGAGGTGATCGGCGGCGCGTCGAAGCTGGCGTGGCATTTCGAGCTTGAGGCCCTGCCCAGGGAGGACGATGTGGTGACGGCCGACGTCGATGCGCTGCTGCAGCGTGCGCGGGAGCTTCAGGCCATGACAGCGGGCACGCCGGGGCAAGACTCGGCCGCGGTCGACGACGCCGCAAGTGACGCGGAGAAGTAACGCGATGCCCTGCCCGCCGCCCGCTTCCCGGCCGCCATCAGAAACCCCGCCGCGGCATCTTGACGTCAAAAGGGACCAGGGTCTGACTGTCACGTGGGCCGACGGACGGGTGAGCTTCTACCCGGTGGCCCATCTGCGCAAGTGGTCGCCGTCGGCCGAGGCGCGTGAGCTGCGCGAGCAGCTATCGAGCAATCCGCTGACGGTGCTGCCGGCCCGGGCGGTGTCGGGCGACAAGCCGCTGACCATTGAGGATGTGCAGCGTGTGGGCAACTACGCGGTGCGAATCGTGTTCAGCGACGGGCACGACACGGGCATCTATTCGTGGCGCTACCTGCGCGACATTGAGCCGACCGCGTCATCCAGCGGCCCGGTGACTTGACAACCGGCCGGGGCCGTTTGTTACCATGCCGGACTCTCAACTCCATCGATCCATGATCCAATCCAACGCGATGAAACGACCGTCGCTCCGCTGAGTCCCTCGCAACGCGCGAACCCCGCCGCCCCGCCCCGGTTGCAGGGCTGCCTCAATCCCTCGAACCCTTACCGCCAGGACGCCCCGACCATGCGCACGATCTCCAAACTTTTCGGTCGCTCGCCTTTCGTGCCGCTTCAGGGGCACATGGAAAAGGTGGCCGCGTGCGTGGAGCAGACGCGGCCGATCCTGCAAGCCTTCCGTGCCGGCGATGCCGCCCGCGTCGAGACCCTGGCGACGGCGATGTCGCAGGCTGAGCACGAGGCCGACCAGATCAAGCAGGACATCCGCAATCACCTGCCGCGGGGCATGCTCCTGGCGGTGGCGCAGGATCGTCTCATCGAGGTGCTGGTCACGCAGGATGCGATAGCCGACAAGGCGGAGAACCTCGCCCGTCTGCTGGAGCTGCGCCTGCTGCCGATGGTCGAGGGCTTCGAGCAGCCGTTCGACCGGTTCGTCGACAAGAACCTTGAGACATTCGCGCAGGCGCATCAGATCATCGAGCAACTGGACGAACTGGTCGAGACGGCCTTCGGCGGCGTCGAGGCCGAGCGCGTGCGCGACATGGTCGACCGCGTCGCCCATCTCGAGCACGAGGCGGACGTGCAGCAGCACGCGCTGCTGAAGGTGCTGCTGGCGCATGAAGCGCAGCTCACGCCCGGAGAGTTGTACCTGTGGCTGCAGATTCTGCGGCAGTTGAGCGAAATCTCGAACCTGTCCGAGCGTCTGGCCAACCGCGTTCGAACCATGCTGGAAATCAAATGACCGGGCGCCGCGGCCGGGGATGACGACGCGCCCCATCCTGCCGGAGACATCACTTGATACCTGCCGATACGTGGATCCTCTTCACGCTGACGATCATTGCCGGCCTGTACATGGCCTGGAGCATCGGCGCCAATGACGTGGCCAACGCCATGGGCACGTCGGTCGGTTCGGGCGCGCTGACCATCACGGCGGCCATCGGCATCGCCGCGGTCATGGAGTTCTGCGGGGCGTTCTTCGGCGGCTCACACGTGGCCGAAACGGTCCGCAGCGGCATCGTCGATCCCCTGATGTTCGAAAGCCAGCCGCTGCTGTTCGTCTACGGCATGATCGCGGCCACACTCGCGGCCGCGATCTGGCTTCAGATCGCGTCCTACTACGGCTGGCCGGTGTCCACGACGCACTCGATCGTCGGCGCAATCGTCGGCTTCGGCGCGGTCTACGGCGGCATGGAGGCCGTCTACTGGGGCAAGGTCGGCAACATCGTCATGAGCTGGGTGGTCTCGCCCCTGCTGGCCGGCGGCATTTCGTACCTGATCTTCCGGCTGGTGTTGAATCGGATTTTCCATCGGCCCAACCCCGTCGAGGCCGCCAAGCGGCTTACGCCCCTGCTGGTCTTTCTGGTCTTCATCATTCTCAACCTCGTGCTCTTCATGAAAGGCCTCAAGAACGTCAACATCCACCTGACCGGCGCTCAGATACTGCTGACCTCGGTGTTCCTGGCCCTGGCGGCCGCGGCCGTATCCCGCCGTCTGGTCCGACGCGTCCAGGCCGACCCCCGCGCCATCGCGAGCTTTCACCAGGCCTACCTGCAACGCGGCCTGGAAAAATCGCGCATGCACCTGCGCCGTATCTGCAACAGCACCACGGGCACCGCCCAGAGCCAGGCCCAGCAGATTCTGGCCCAGGTCGAGCGGTTGTCGGCCGATGTCCATCAGAACAGCGACCGCGAACTGCTCAGCCGCGAGTTCCGTCAGGTCGAACGCATCTTCGTCTATCTTCAGATTCTCAGCGCCTGCTTCGTGGCGTTCGCCCACGGCGCCAACGACGTGGCCAACGCGATCGGCCCGATGTCCGCCGCCCTGCAAACGCTCAAATCCGGCCTGGTGACCACCCAGGCGGCTGTGCCCACCTGGGCTTTGGCCATCGGCGGCATCGGCATCGTCATCGGTCTGGCCACGTGGGGCTGGCGGGTGATGGAGACCATCGGCAAACGCATCACCGAGCTGACGCCGACCCGCGGGTTCTGCGCTGAATTCGGTGCCGCAACGACGATCGTCTTCGCCACGCGCCTGGGCCTGCCTATTTCCACCACGCATACGCTGGTGGGAGCCGTGCTGGGCGTCGGACTGGCCCGCGGCCTGGGGGCGCTGAACCTCAACACGGTGCGCGACATCGTCGTGTCGTGGATCGTCACCATCCCCGCGGGCGCGGGTCTGGCGATCCTCCTTTTCTTCATCATCCGCACCGTTGCCGGAAGCTGAGCGGCGACCGCGCCAGGCACGGCACGCCACGCCGGAAGCGGAAGTCTGGCCCGACCCTCGACGACAATACTCTTATACGTGCGGGGGCCGGCTGGTTATCGGCCCACGAACTCACGGGCCGGCATTGCCATGGCCGATAGAGCAACGGGGTGAGCCTGACACCGCAGCCAGTTTGTTGATCCTGCCATGAAGCAGAACCCCGCCGGCACATACCTGCGCACACAGATCATGACCGCCAGCCCGCAGCAGTTACGCCTGCTGCTCTACGGCGGGGCGATCAAATTCTGCCGCCAGGCCCTGCAGTTCCTGGACGCCAAGGATTACGAGGGCAGCTACAACGCCCTGATGCGGGCCCAGAAGATCGTGCTGGAACTCTCGACGAGCCTCAATCGCGAGGCGGCCCCCGACCTGTGTGACAAGCTCGGGGCCCTCTACACCTACATCTACCGCCTGCTGATTGATGCCAACATGCACCGCGCCCCCGCCCCGGTGCGCGAGGCCATCGAACTGCTCGAATACGAGCAGCAGACCTGGCAGATGCTCATGCAGCAGCTTGAAAAGGAAGGCGGCGGCCCGCAAGCCGGCGGACCTGACAGCGGCGCGCGCCAGACCGCCATCAGCAGCCTCAGCAAGAGCGCGTGAGCGCGTG
>CAZUUQ010000021.1:23980-27549 GCA_964622625.1 uncultured Phycisphaeraceae bacterium
CTACAGGCCGCAGGCGGTGCGGGCGCGTGCGGTCACGTCGCTGATCCGCACCCGAGCCGCGGCCGCGCCGTCGGCCAGCACCTTGTCCACGTAGCCGGGGTCGGCCATAAGCTGCTCGCGACGCTTGCGCGCCGGACCGAAGTGGTCCAGCAGCAGCTCGAACAGGGCCGTCTTCGCCTCGCCGTAACCCATGCCGCCGGCCCGATAGCGATGCGCCAGATCCACGGTCCGCGGGTCGTCGTTGCCCGCCACCGCGCGGAAAATCTGGAATACGGTGCAACTCTCGGGCTGCTTGGGGTCATCGACCGGCGTCGAGTCGGTGACGATGCTGTTGATGAGCTTGCGCAACTTCTTCTCCGGCAGGAACGGGTCGATCGTGTTGCCGTAGCTCTTGCTCATCTTCTGTCCGTCCATGCCCGGCAGCACGCCGGCGTCAGGACGGATGCGCAGCTCCGGCACCTTGAACACCGGGCCATAAGCGCGGTTGAACGCCTCGGCCAGGTCGCGCGTGATCTCCACGTGCTGACGCTGGTCCTCACCGACGGGCACGAAGTCGGGATCGACCGCCAGGATGTCGGCCGCCTGAAGGATCGGGTAGATGTACAGCCCGATCGACGCAGGCAGACCCTTGGCGACCTTGTCCTTGTAGCTGGTGGCCTTGTCCATCATGTGCTTGGGGCACACGCACGCCAGCAGCCAACACAGTTCGGTGACCTGCGGCACATCCTGCTGCAGATAGATGTTCGTCCTGGCCGGGTCCAGGCCGAAGGCGATGTAGTCGATCACCACCTGGCGCGTGTTGCTGCGCAGCAGGTCGGCATCGCGGCCCGAGGTCAGCGCGTGGTAGCTGGCCACGAAGATGAACATCTCGTGGTCGTCCTGCATGTCGATGAACTGGCGGATCGCTCCGGCATAGTTGCCCAGGTGGAGCTGGCCGGACGGCTGAATGCCCGATAGCACGCGTTTCATGGCGCGGTCCTCTTTCGCGGAGGGTATAGACAACGGATCGGTTGAAGTCTGGGTGAAGGATAAGCGAAGACGGGAAGTTCAGGCGCCGCGGCGCCAGCCGAGCATGGGCAGAGGGACAAGGCCGGCATGGTCAATCAAGCGGATCATGATGGCGAAAGAATACCGCACGTCAGGCATGGGTCAAGCGGAATCCATAGTCGCATCGGCCGCTCGGACGGCGGCGCAGAAGGCCGTGATGCGCCGCGCGTCTTTGAGGCCGCGGGATTTCTCGACGCCGGAGGAGACATCGACAGCCCACGGGCGCACGGCCGTGATGGCGGCGGTGACATTTTCGGGATTCAGTCCGCCGGCCAGAATCAGCGGGGGCAGCGAATCGGCTGCGCGGCGGCATGTCTCGGCCAGGGCGGCCCAGTCGAAGGCGCGGCCCGACCCGCCGGTGAGCGCATCGGCGGAGGCCGGCGGCGCATCAATCAGCAGGCCCGCGAGATTGGGGCACGTCTGGGCCCACAAGGTCGCCGTCTGAATGAAAGTCGCCTTGTTGAAAGCGACGCCGCGAATGACGCGCAGCGGCATAAGTTCGTGCGCGTAGGCCGGTTCCTCGCCCCCGTGCAGTTGCACCGTCCGCAGTCCCAGGGTCGCGGCCGTGTCGCGTACGTGACTGGTGGTCGCATCCACGAACAGGCCGATGGGCTCGACGAACGGCGGCAGCGCGTCGATGACGGTACGGGCCTCGTCGAGCGTGACATACCGCGGCGAACGCTCGACAAAGTTCAGGCCGACAGCGCTCGCCCCGGCCTCGGCCGCGACGCGGGCGTGCTCAGGTCGGCGGATGCCGCAGATTTTGATGCGTGTGGGCATGGCGACATTGTACGGCCGCCGCGTGAGCGCCTTGGATTCCCGCACGGTGGACACGGAAGACGTCAGGATTCCCGCAGCCCATGCTGGTGCTTGCGCCTCTCAAGCATCCTTTCGGTCGGGCATCATCAAAGGACGGGCGGCCGTTGGGCGCACAGTTTGCTTAAGCGACAAGCCAGTCGTATGTTCTGCCCATGGGTCTGCAACTGACGGGCAAGCTGTGGCGGATGCTGGACGATGCGTCCATGCGTGCGATCGCCGATACCGCGATGCGGCTGGTGACCCGCAGCGGCGCCCGCATCGAGCACGAAGTAATGCTCGACCTGCTCGAAGCCGCCGGCTGCCGCATCGACCGCGGCGGCCAGCGCTGCTTCTTCACCGAGCGGCTGGTCCATGACGCCCTGACCGCGTTCGGCCGCGAGAACCCCGACCCCGACGTCCGGGCCACCATGCACTGGAACTGGCGGCGGGACTTCCGCCTCACCCAGATGGGCTCTCACCCGCATCTGCTGGAGTGGCCGACCTGCCGCCGCCGCCTGGCCACAGCCGACGACGTGCGCGACATGGTGAAGCTCGCACACGTCGCCGACGAGTTCGAAGCTGTCGGCCAGACCCTGACCTGCGCTGAAATCGCCCCGCCCCTGGAGCCGATCTGGAACGCCGTCACCCGCCTCGAACTGACCGACAAGCCCCTGGGCAGCGGCGAGGTGCTGTATCCACAGACCGTGCCCTACCTGGCCCAGCTCGGGCGCATCTACAGCGGCAAGCCGGACAACCGCTTCATCGCAAGCTGCGACTTCTGCGTCGCCCCGCTGATCTACGGCCGGCGGGCGGTGCGGTGCATGATCGAGAAGAGCCGTTGCGGCGTGATGCACGTGCCCGGCACGATGCCCATCAGCGGCATGTCGGCCCCGGTGACGATCGCCGGCACGGCCGCGCTGGCGGTGGCGGAACTGCTGGCCGGCTGGGCGATGTATTACGTGCTCGACCCGAAGCTGCCGGCCGGGGGCATCGTATGCAGCGGCTCGCTGGACATGCGCAGCTCGCAGGCGTGTTTCGGCTCGCCCGAGGCCCTGCTGCAGGACATTGCCGCCGTCGAAGTCTGCCGCCGCCACTACCGCATGCAGGTCTGGCCGGCCGTCAATTACGTCGACTGCAAGACACCGGGCATGCGGGCGGTCTACGAAAAAATGCTGCCGCTGATGGCCGCGCCGATGCTCGGCTACGGCCGGGCGATGGGCGACGGCCTGCTCTCGGCCGGTCAGGACTACAGCCCCGTGCAGCACCTGCTGGAGCTGGATTTCCTGCGCGGCCTGGGCCGCTACTGCGACGGCTTCGAGGTCAATGACCAGACGCTGGCCGTCGAACTGATCGAGCAGGTGATCGCCGGCCGGCAGGAGAGTTTCATCGCGGCCGACCACACGCTGGCTCACTTTCGCGCCGAGCAGTGGTACCCGAGTTGGCTCGACCGCGGCTCATGGTCCGGCGACACTGTGGAACAGCAGGCCGAGACGAAGATGCTCGATACGATCAACGCTTACATCCGCGACGCGATCGCCCGCTACCAGCCGCCCGCGATCGACGCCGACAAACTCGCCGCCGCCCGCGAACTGCTGCACCGCGCCGAGGTCGAGCTGGCCTGTATGGATGAAGCGTGATCGTGACGCACGGCATGCGCCGGTCTGGGAACGACTCCCGTCCCAATAAATTTCTCTGACACCTTTTCTCGGGTCTTTTCTCGGGTC
>CAZUUQ010000021.1:27649-32787 GCA_964622625.1 uncultured Phycisphaeraceae bacterium
CTTTTCTCGGGTCTTTTCTCGGGTCATGGACGCATCGGTTCCGCCGCCGCCGGGTGCGCGGTGTCGGGCAGTTCGGGGACGTAGCACCAGTCCGGCTCGCGGTTCTGGCGTTTGATGATGCGGACGATCTGCGTCCAGGTCTCGATCAGGCCGCGGGGGCAGTGCGGCATGTCGTGGCGGATCAGGCGGTGCAGCCGGCCCAGGTTGTAGCACGGCACGGCCGCGTACATGTGGTGCTCGGTGTGGTAGTTCATGTGCCAGTAGAGGAACTGCAGCAGCGGGTTGAGATAGATGGTGCGGCAGCACAGGCGGTAGTCGGGCGTGCGCTCCGACAGGCCGGCGTGCTGCGTGGAGTTGCACAGGAAGTGCAGCCACCCGCCGAAGGTCATGGGAAACGTCACGACCAGCAGAACGATCCACCACCCGCCGACCCACCACCCGGCCACGATCGCCGCGGCGGCGATCAGGCCGTGGCCGATCAGCAGAATGCGGGCCCAGTTGATGAGCTGGCGGCGGCGCTGCGGATCGGTCTCGGGAAACAGCGAGGCCGTCCACGGGTCATCGAGGTTGATGCGCCCCATCGCCAGGCGGGCCTGGTCGCGCACGACCTGCCAGGGATAGCGCACGTTGACGATGCCGACCTTGAGCACCCACCGCAGCGAGTAGCGGGCGGGCAGAATCACCTCCAGGTCGTCCGGGGGATGCAGCGTGTACTTGTGATGCTCCGTGTGGCTGGCCCAGAACCAGTGGTGGTTGTGCCAACCCAGGAACGAGAAGATGCGCAGGAAGAAGGTGTTGAGCCAGCGTGTGCGGAAGACCGACAGATGCACCAGCTCGTGAAAGCCGTTGATGATGAAGTGCCACGTGTGGCCGTTGAGGAAGACCAGCAGCGCGGTGACGTACCAGGGCCAGTGGAAGGCGGAGTAGATCGCCGCCCCCGCGCCGGCCGCCAGCACAGCCAGGAAGCCGAGCGTCTGGGCGAAGCCGAGCAGGTTGCTGCGCTGGTTGAGCTTGCGCAGCTGCTCGCGCGGCACGGGGCAGCGGTACCACCTGATGCGCTGCTTGTCGGGTTCGACGTTGTAGCGCGGGCCTTCGGTGAGAACCGGTTCTTCGTGGTGCATGCCTGAGATCTCGTGGAGACAGGGGCAACGCCTGGACGTCGACGTGCGTGTGGCGGGATCCCGCCCACGGGCGCCGCCGTGCCAGGCTCCGGCGATTATAACCGTCGCCGTCGGTGCGACTCCGGAGACAGCATGGCCAGCCGATTCCAGCCGATCACAGGCAGACACCGAAGGGTGCCTGGCGGATGCATTACAGGCCATGTGCAGCCGGCCGGGGGTCGCATCGCTGATTCCAGTCCGAAGTGCCATGCGGGACGCGGGGGCGCTCGCTACCCCTTCAACAGGCGCCGTCGACCCAAATTGATCCCTGAAGGCGGCACTATCGATACAACCGCGTCAGGTGCCGGCAAAATCTTCAGCGTCCCCCCAAAGTCCCTCAATCGTCAGGTTGCACACACCGATAACCGTCTCAGGACGGCGTATGACGGGTGCTTGCGCTGCTATCTGTGATTTCCAGGCGGGACCGGACATGATGGGCATCAGATTCGGCAACACGGGGCGGCAACACGCGGGCGGCTCCAGGGCGCGCGGCGCGGCATGGGGCGGACCAACGGGTTGCGCCAAGGGCTTAACGCTCATCGAGATGCTCGTGGTTGTCGTGATCCTCGGCATCCTGGCCGTTGTCGTCGTGCCGCAATTCGGGGACATGCTCTCCGACGTGCGCGACCGGGTGCTGGACATCAACAAATCGCAGCTCAACCGGGCCATCACGACCTATTACACGGAGCACGGCTCCTTCCCCGCCGGCGAGGCCGAGAAATTCCGCAAACAATTGACCATGGCCTCGAACAAGAACGGTGAAACCGATGGTCTGACCGACGAGCAGGCCATCTTCGGGCCCTACCTCACCGAGATCCCGCCCAATCCCTTCACTGGCGGCAACATCATCGGCATGGGCGCACCCGGCAGCAGCGACTGGTATTACAGCGAAGCGACCGGCACAATCGAGCCCAACCACGTCTCGCCCACGGTGGCCAAGGACTCGATCGCCAACATGCGCACCCTGCTCGCGGCCGCTCGCAGCTACGCCAACGATTATGGCCGCTTCCCCGGCTCGCTTGACGATCTCCAGGGCCAGTACATCTCGCCCGACAAATACCAGAAAGTGATCGCCAATCCCGTGACCGGCGAAAGCCCCGGCTACGCGCTGACCGGCGGCGGACTGACGCTCGGCGACATCACCAACCCCGGCGACACGCCTGTGCTCTACGAAACCTGGGGCGGCGGGCCGAACTACTCCGGCCTGGTCGGCTATGCCGATGGCCGCGTGAGCGTGCCGTGACGCCTCCGGTGCGCCCCGCGGGCACAGGGCACGAAGACTCCATTTTATTCGCCGCAGACTAAAGTACCCGGCTCACAGGCGACTCCGCCCCCACGCCTGCAGGAGCCCGCGGCGATGACCACACACCTGCAACTGCGCATTCCCAAGCTTCGCAAATACTTCAGCTTCTTCCAGACCATGCACCTGCGGGCGACCGCCGCGGTGGACGGGCTGATGGCGCTGGACCCAGCCGAGCCGTGCTTCGACGCGCCGCCGGCCGACGACACGCACGACTGGCGGCCAATCGGACCCGGGGGGGAATGGGGCGGCCGCCAGCAGTGGGCATGGTTCCGCGCCAAGGCGACGATTCCCGCCCACTGGCCGCAGCGCATCATCGAACTGCATATAAGCCATGAAGCCCGCTACCTGGGCAACAGCGAGAACGACGACTATGCGGCCGGTCCTGAAGGTCAGGTGTTCATCGACGGCCGGCGGACCGGCGCCATCGACCAGCAGCATCGCACGATCCGCTTTCCCTTCCAGCCGGGACAGACGCACGACATCCGCGCGGTGTTCTTCGCCGCCCGCTGCGACTGCCGCCATCGCGTGGGCGCGTTCCACCTGCAATGGCGCGACGCGGCCACCGACAGGCTGTATCACGACCTGCGCGTGCTGCTGGACATCGTGGACCGGCTCGACGCCGGCTCGCCGGTGCGCGAGAAGCTGCTGCGCGGCCTGGACGCGACGCTCAAAACGCTGAACTTCACTGAGCACACCCGCAGCAGTTTCCCGGCCGCGTGGAAGCGCGACCCGGGCCATGAGACGTTTTACGCTTCGCTGCCGGCTGCCCAGCGCGTGCTCAATGAGCACCTGGCGCAGCTCAAGGCCGAGCACGACGTGCCGACGGTCGTCTGCACCGGGCACGCGCACATCGACCTGGCGTGGCTGTGGGAGATCGGTCAGACGCACCACAAGTGCGTGCGCACCTTCGCCACGCAGCTCTCCCTGCTGCGTGAATACGACGGATGGGTGTTCCAGCAGTCCAGCCCGCAGGCGTACGCGTGGATCGAGCGCGATGCGCCGGACCTGTTCGAGCAGATCAAAACCCAGGTGGCGGCCGGCCGATGGGAGGCCGACGGCGCCACCTGGGTAGAGATGGACACCAACATGCCGGCCGGTGAATCGCTGGTGCGCCAGCTTCTCTACGGCAAGCGGTATTTCCAGGAGAAATTCGACCTCGACAGCCGCATGCTCTGGCTGCCGGACGTCTTCGGCTACTCGGCCGCCCTGCCGCAACTGCTGCGCCTGGCGGGCGTGGACGGCTTCGTGACCAGCAAGATCAGTTGGAGCCAGTTCAACCGTTTCCCGCACGACACGTTCCGCTGGCGCGGGATCGACGGCAGCGAGGCGGCCACGCACTTCATCACCACGCCCGCGGGCACCTGGCTGACCTACAACGCGATGCTCAGCGTCGAGGACGTGCAGAAGACATGGACGGAGTACCGCCAGAAGGATCGGCTCATCGAGCCGCTGCTGACCTTCGGCTGGGGCGACGGCGGCGGTGGGCCGACGACGGAGATGATCGAGACCGGCCGGCGCATGCGCGACTGGGGCGCGAAGGTCGGCCTGCCGACGGTGCGCTTCCAGAAGGCCGGCGAATTGATGAGCGATATCGCGCGGCAGGCGGAGACGCTGCCGGTGTGGGACGGCGAGTTGTATCTCGAGTATCACCGCGGTACCTACACCAGCCAGGCGTGGCTCAAGCGCATCCACCGCAAGAACGAAATTCGCCTGCACAACCTCGAATGGCTCAGCGTGCTCGCCCGGCCGCTGGGATTCACGCTGGACAAGGCGAACCTCGATGCGATGTGGCGCGACCTGCTGTTCGTCGAGTTTCACGACGTGCTGCCCGGCTCGTCGGTGCGCGGGGTGTATGACGAGGTGCGGGCGATGATGGCGGCGCTGGCGGACTCGGCCGAGGACATGACCGCCGCAGCCGCCCAAACCATCGCCGAGCGCGTGGATACGGCAGGCCTGGCCAGACCCGTAATCCTGTTCAATACCCTCTCATGGGACCGGTCTGATCCCGTGCGTCTGCCCGACGGTTCGTGGCGCGGCGGCGTGACCGTGCCGGCCGGGGGTTGGACCGTCATCGACGCGCGGCAGGATGAGGGCGGGGCGCCCGGCATGCTGCGCGTCAGCGACGACGGCCGGGAACTGGAGAACGAGCACTGGCTGGTGCGCCTCGACGAGCGGGGCCGCATCGGCCTGCTGCGCGACAAGCGCAACGGCCGTGAGGTGTTCACCACCGAGCGCCCGGGCAACGCCTGGCAGGTGTTCGAGGATCGTTCGCTGTCGTTCGAGGCCTGGGACATCGATCACTTCTATGAAGATCATCCGCTTCCCGGGCCGACGCTGGCGTCGCTGCGCGTGGTGGAGACCGGACCGGTGCGCGTGGCTGTGGAACTGCACTGGACCATGCCCTTGATCGGCAAAGGGCCGGCCAGCACGATCACGCAGCGCATCGCTCTTTACCGCGGCCACCCGCGCATCGACTTCGAAACGCGGGCGGAATGGTACGACCACCACACGCTGCTCAAGACCGCGTTCCCGACCGACATCCGCGCCCGGGCGGCGGCATGCGAGATACAGTTCGGCCACCTGCACCGGCCGACGCATCGCAACACGTCGTGGGACTTCGCCAAGTTCGAGGTCTGCGCCCATCGCTGGGTCGATCTGTCGGAGCACGGCTACGG
>CAZUUQ010000021.1:32887-35756 GCA_964622625.1 uncultured Phycisphaeraceae bacterium
AAGGAACAGGGCCGGCGCTTCGTGGTGCTCGGCGACCATCAGCGTGTGCTGCTGACCGGGGCGGACACGCGCGGGGCATACACGCTGATCGAGCAGGCCAACGGCCCGGGCGTCGGCCCGCCGCTGCATACGCACACCCGCGAGGACGAGACCTTCTTCGTCGTCGAAGGCGAGGTGACCTTCCACGTCGGCGACCAGACCATCATCGCCCAGGCGGGCACGGCCGTCCACGCGCCGCGCGGCATCCCCCACCGCTTCGAGTTCACGGGCAAGGACGTGTCGCGCACGCTGCTGACGATCTCCCCGCCCGGCCTGGAGAAGATGTTTGAGGAGTTCGCCCAGCTCCCGCCGGGCAAGCTGGACATCCCCACCATCGCCGCGATCTGCGAGCGCTACGGCGTGAAGCTGCATGTGTGAAGGTTTAGCCCCTGGACGCGGTGCTCGGCCAGCGCACCTGCATGATCGCCGCGTCGGCCTGCGGGATGTATTCCCACCAGCGGTCAAGCCATCGGCCGCCGTCGAGTCCCGTTCGGCCACGTTCCCGGGCCGCCTCAACCAGGGTCCGTCGAATGTCCCGCAGTGCCATGCTGATGGGATTGCTGGACTCCGGGCCGCCGTAGTGCAGGCCGTCGGCACCGAGATGGCCGAGGATCTGGTCCACCGCGATATTGACCTGTCGGCCGATGGGAGTTCGAGCAGCAGCCTGATACAGCCACTTGTCATACGGATACGGTTCGCCATCCAGGACCATGGCCGCGCGAAGAGCGTGCGTGATCGCTTTCGTCATCGCCAGGAGGATCGCCACCGGATCACCGCGGTCCATTGGGTTGTCGCAAGCCCGATGCTCGCGGCGCATCGCCACATAGTGATACATGAACAGTGCGGTACTCACAGTTTCCGGCATCGACAGACAGGCACGTTCAATCAGACGCGATGAGGCGTTCTCCGGGTCAAACAAGACTACGGCCGAGCGCAACTGGCGGATCATATCCATGTCGCACCTGGTCAAACGCTCGTCGAATGTTTCAACCGACTCGGCATTGAAATGCCCCTTCTTGTCATCGAGCGTAAATGAAAGGAAACGGGTGGAAGTACAGCCCTCCAACACGGCGAGGTCGGCCATTGGCATCAGCAGCCAGATGTCCAAGTCCGAGTGCGGATCGTCGATGCCCATGGTCGTTGAACCATGGAGCAAAGCGCAAAGCCGTGGGCCGAGCGGTGCCAGCCTGGCATGGTCGCGCACGAACAATGGGACGAATTCAATCAGACGATTCACCCAATGCTGCATCTCACGCCTCATCGTCCTGAACGGGAGGTCTCAGTGCATCTCGGCCGCACAGACGCCGAGGCCGGGGCGATAGAAACTGAAGCGGACGTTCGGATGGTCGGCCAGCAGGGACATGGGCACGCTGCTGTCGGCGATGCCCCTGCTGATCATGAGCGTGGTCAGGCGCATGCCGAAGGGGTTGTCGTGCATGCCGGCCTGCCAGATGCTCACGCGGCGGGCTTTCCACGTCTCGACCGGGCCGACAGTCGCGGCCTGTTGCGGCACGAGGGCGACCTGTCCCCCGCCGCTGGTGCGGGCGTTCTGGATGATCGTCATCGGGTGCAGGTCGGTGACGCGGGCGGCCAGCCTGCGGTACTCGCCGGGCGGGGGCGGCTGGTCCTTCCACCGACCCTCGCGCCGAGGTGGATCGTTGAAGGCCCAGTGCTTGACCTCGCCCTGGCCGCCCTGCATGACCAGGCACGTCACCTTGTCGTAGGTGGCCGAGTAGGCCGCCAGATCGCCGGTGGGGAAGTGGATGTTGGCCGCGGTCATGCGCAGGTCGGGGCGGATGCGGTTGAAGCACAATTCCATGTCGGCGCGGGCGAAGCTCAGCGGGTGATCGACGGGCACGGGTTTGCCATTCTCCGTCCATTCATCCATGCCCCAGAAGTGGGCGTGGCGCAGGTCGAGTTCGAGAGCGTTGACGAGCTGGGCGACCAGCGGCAACTGCTCGGTCGGGCCGATCGGGCCGCAGATGCCCGTGGGCTGCTCGGGCGTGGCGGCGCGCCAGGCCTCGATGTATTCCAGCGCCTCGGCCAGGTAGAACGACTCGAGCGTGTCGTACATCCGCACCTCGAAGCCGTCGCGCGACAGACGCGGCAAGTCGTCGGCTGTGAGGCGGGCCGCTTCGTCCAGCAGTTCGTCGTCGAGGGTCGTGTAATCCCACCAGTCGGGCGCGACTTTGCTCAGGCGTCGGGGCATGGGTTATGTCCTCTCCATCCAGACTTCAAGCCATCACGCGGCCGAACAGTGCCGCGAGCAGGTCATCGGCCGGGTAGGCGTGACCGCGATGCTGCACGAACGCCTCGGCATATGCGGCGCCGCACTCGCCGCCGCGGTGGCGGCCGTGACGCTTCATCGCCTCGATGTATTCGTCCATGCCGTGATGGTCGCGCAGCCAGTCGCGCTGCGAAGCGTGGGCCGCGAGCATCGCCGCCTTGCGCTCGAGCTGGCCGGTGATGTCCACGTACGTCGTCGGCGTCACGGGCCGGCCCTGTGGATCAATACCCTCGATCGGGTCGCAGTAGTACAGGTGCGGCACGCACGACTCGGGGTGGCGCGGCAGGGTCGAGGCATTGGGCGCGCCGTGGATGAAGCTCGCGCCGCGAGCGAGCATGCTCACCTGCTCGTGGTCCATCATGTAATCGCGCGGCGGGTGGGTGAAGACCAGCGACGGGGCGACGGCGCGGAACAGGTCGATGGCCTTGCGGAGCGTCGGTTTGTCGTAGACCACCAGGGCGTCGCGTTCGTCGAGGCAGTGGTACGTGGCGCCGATCATCGCGGCCGCGGCTTTCGCTTCCTCGGTGCGGCGGGCCATGATGG
>CAZUUQ010000022.1:0-35472 GCA_964622625.1 uncultured Phycisphaeraceae bacterium
ATTTAGCGGGCTCCCCTTGCCCGCCGCACTTTCATTCCTCCGGGCCGCGCCCCATCGGCCGGGACTTGACCACCGTCGCCGGGTTGCCGGACACGACCATGCCGGCCGGCACATCGCTGATCGCCACGGCCCGGGCGCCGACCACCGCGTTGTCGCCCACCGCCACGCCCGGCGCGATGAACGCCTGGGCGCAGATCCACACACCGCTGCCGATGGTGATGGGGCTGCGTTTCAGCGGCAGGTGCGCCTGGGTGTAGTCGTGCGTGCCGGCACACAGTTCGACGCCCTGCGACACCACCGTGTGATCGCCGATACTCACCGGGCCGAGGTTGTAGACGTTCACGCCGTCGGCCAAAGCGCTGTGCTCGCCCATGCTCAGGAGCCAGGGATGAAAGATCTTCGTCGTCGGGCGTGTGCGGCTGGTGTTTGCGAGTCTGGCCCCGAACCGCCGCAGCCAGAACCGCCGCCATCCGTAGCACCGCGGCAGGCTGAAACGCACCAGCGTCGCTTCGACCATCCGCCAGGCGAACCGCCGCGCGTACTCACCGGGTGTGTAGGGATAGCGCGCGGTCTGATCCAGCCGCTGAAAGATGGGCTGAGGTTGCCGTACAGGATCGTTGCTCATCGGCGTCGATCTCCGTGCGGCCGAACGCGGCCGTGGAAGCATGATGCCCGAAGCATGGGACATTGCCAAACGTCACCGCCCGCGGGTGAGGGCGGCGGCCGCGAGTTTCCTGCCCACTTCCCACACCGGGCCGGGGAACTGGTGGCACGAGCCGATCACCGCGTCGAAGGCGGCGACGATCTGGTCCACATCCTCGGCCGTCAGCACCAGCGGCGGGATGAGCTTGATCACGTCCATGTGGTGACCAGCCACCTGGGCGAGGATGCCGTGGTCAGCCAGCAGCGGCATGAGGATGGCCTGGCAGAACAGGCTTGCGTCGAGCTTGTGCAGCAGCTTCCAGCCCAGCTTGAGCGTCATCGACCGCGGCGGCTGAAAAGCGAGGCCGACCATCAACCCCTTGCCACGCACCTGCTGAACCATCTCGTAGCGGTCGATCAGTTCGCTCAGGCCGGCCATGAGTCGCTCACCCATCGCGGCCGCATTCTCGACGATGCGCTCCTCACGCAATACGTGCAGCGTCGCCAGGCCGGCAGCCATGGCCAGGTCGTTCTGGCCGAACGTCGTCGAGTGCACCACGCAGCGGTCGAGGCTGGAAAAGACCTTCTCATGAATCCACCGCCGGCTGAGCACCGCGCCCACGGGCACGTAACCGCCCGACAGGCCCTTGGCGGTAACCATGATGTCCGGCTCGATGGCCCAATGTTCGCAGGCGAACATGCGGCCTGTGCGGCCGTAGCCGGTCTGCACCTCGTCGGCAACGAAGAGCGCGCCATGTTGGCGGCAAAGCGCGGCAGCGCCAGGCAGGTAGCCGGCGTCGGGCATACTGACGCCCTTGCCCTGGATCGGCTCGACAATGAACGCCGCCACATCGCCGCGAGACAGTTCGCGTTCGAGGGCGGGCAGATCATTGAAGTCGACCTGCGTGGTGTCCGGCAGCAGCGGGCCGAAACCTTTGCGGAACTCGGCGCCGCCGTTGAGGGCCAGGCTCCCGGTGGTCAGGCCGTGAAAGCCCTTGCGGCAATGGATGATTCGCGCGCGGCCGGTGGCGGCGCGGCTGTACTTGATGGCGGTCTCGACGCCCTCCGCGCCGCAGTTGGTGAAAAAGACGGTGTCGAGTCCGGGCGGGGCGATCTTCACCAGCTCGCGGGCCAGCAGACCCGACAGGCGGTACGGTCCCATCTTGATGAGGTTGGGCAGATCCAGGTCCATGGCCTGCTTGATCGCGTCGCGCACGACGGGGTGGTTGCGGCCGACGTTGAAGACGGCATAGCCGCCGAGGCAGTCGATGTAGCGCCGGCCGCGTTTGTCCCAGAGGTAAGCGCCCTGGCCGCGGGTGTAGGTGATGTCGAAGCCGATGGTGCGCAGGACTTTGGCAAAGGCGGGATTGATGTATTGTTCGATCAGCGGCAGAGCCTGATCCTCGTGGTCGCGGACGATGGCGGCGAGATCGAACGGCGGCGTGGTCATGGCGGTGTCCGCTTCAGCAAGGCAGCATCGATCCGCACGGGCGGAGGCGTGTGGCGGGCGAAACCCGGATGGGGCACAATAGCGGCGCACGCGCTGTCGCACCCCGCCCCGCAGTGAGATGATTCTACGATGAACGATGCGTCACGGGAAAGGACGGCCGCCCGCTGGGCGACCTGGCTGGCCGGGTTCATCACGCGCCGGCCGCGGCTGATTCTGCTGTGCGGCCTGCTGCTGGCGGCGGGATCGATCGCCCTGACCGCGATGCGCCTGGAGTTTCAGGCCAACCGCAATGACCTGATCGACGACGACATCCCCTGGAACCAGCGGTTCGTCGACTGGTGGAACAACTTTCCGGGCACTTATGACCTGGTGGTGGTCGTCGACACGCACACCGATGCGGCTGACGACAGCGACGCGGCGAGCAGCCAGGCGCAGCAGGCGCGGGCATATGTGGACGCTCTGGCGGGCGCTCTGCGAGCCAACGAGCACATCGCGGCGGTGGAATACGGGGCGCCGACCGGCGCCTTCTCGCCCAAGGCTGCTCGACTTATGCCGCTGGCGCAGTTCGAAAACCAACTGCAACAGGCGGCCGCGGCAGCCCCGATGCTGACCAGTCCCACGCCGGCGGCGGCGCTGGCGGCGCTGAACCAGCAGATGGCACGCGAGATGGCCGGCGCTGAGACAATCGATACCGAGCGCGCGGCTGACCAGATCAGTGAACTGGCGGGTTTGATCCACGGTATTGCCAGCGTGCTGCCGGGGCCGCATGGCCAAGGCGATCCGTCGGCCCTGGTGGCGCGCCTCCAGCCGCCCTCGGATTGGGAATATCTGGCCAGCCCCAACGGCCGGCTGCTGTTCCTGCGCGTCACGCCCCGCAAGACCAACGGCCAACTCGATGCCGTGGCCGGACCCATCGCCGCCGTCCGCGCCATCATGGATGACGTCGGCCGTCGGTTCCCCGGCGTCGAGGCCGGCCTGACCGGCGTCGAAGTCGTCGAGTCTGACGAAACCCAGGCGGCGACGATCGACAGCACCGTCGCGTCCGCCGTGGCGTGCGTTCTCATTGCCGTCCTGCTGCTGGCGGCCTTTCACAGTTGGCGCATTCCGCTGCTGACGGTGGCGACTCTGCTGGTGGGCATCGCCTGGTCTTTCGGCTACCTGACGCTGGCCGTCGGACATCTGCAGATTCTCAGCGTGGTGTTCGTGGTGATCCTGCTGGGCCTGGGCGTGGCCTACAGCATCCACCTCATGGCCACGTTCGAACAGCTTCGCCACGGCCACGCCGACGAACTCGATGACTTCCGCGACGCCCTGGCCCGGACGTTCACACTCATCGGTCCCGGCGTGGCGACCGGGGCGGTCACCACGGCCGCCGCCTTCGCCGTCACCGCGCTGACCGACTTCCGCGGCGTGGCGGAGATGGGCGTCATCGCGGCCGGCGGCGTGATGCTCTGCTTCATGGCCACCTTTGTGATTCTGCCGGCCCTGATGCGGCTCTACAGCCGGCGGCAGCGGCACATCGTGGCCCTTGAAGGACGCCTGATTCACCTGTTCGAGGAGCGCTGGGTCACGCCGTTCATTCGTCATCCGCGCTGGACGCTGACGATCGCGGCGCTGCTGACGGTCCTGGCCCTGGTCGCCACATCGCGGATGCGATTCAACAACGACCTCATGGCCCTTCAGCCGCGAGGCCTGGAAAGCGTGCAATGGCAGCAGCGCATCGCCGAAGACGGCAAGGTGTCGATCTGGTTCGGCATCAGCATCACCGACAGCCTCGATGAAGCCCGCCGCCGCCGCGACGCCCTGCTCGACAAGCCCACCGTCGGGGCGGTGCGCGGCATCGGCCTGCTGTTTCCCGACGATGACGCGATGAAGCGACAGCGCATCGCGGCTGTACGGGCGCGGCTCGAACCGGCGCTGGACGCGGCCCGACAAGGCGCGGCGGACGCCGCAGCCGATGCGCAGGCAGCGGCGCGGCAACTCGGCCAACAGGCGGCGGCGTTGCGGCTGGCGGTGGGCATCGCGCTGGATCGCGGCGATGTGCCGGGACCAATCCGCTCCGCGCTGGATTCGGTGCAGGCGGCCTTGGCGCATCTGATGACGGGGTTGAATACGCTGGCGGGGCAAAGCCCCGAGGCCCAGCGGCAGGCCTCCGCCGCGCTGCAAGCGGCGTGGGACGACTTTCGCGCCCAGGCGGCCCAGCAGCTTGAGATGTTGCTCGACCCATCGCCGCTGATGCCCGACGATCTGCCGGCCGAGCTGCTGCGGCCGTACATCGACGCCCGCGATCCCCAGCGGCCGCGCTACGCCCTGGAAATTCATGCCCGCCTGCCGGAGGACAGCTCGGTCGACAGCCCGTTGTCACCGCGGTTCCTGCCGCGTTTCATCGCCGACATGCGCGCCGTCGATCCGTACACCACCGGCGTGATCGCGCAGATTCACGATTCGGGCCGCATGATCTTCATGTCCTACCAGGGGGCGGGGCTGCTGGCGCTGGGCGTGGTGTTCGGTCTGGTGTGGATCGGCATGCGCGACCTGCGCGACGCGTTGCTGTGCCTGATGCCGGTGGCGGTGGGCTTCGCCCTGACGTTCGGCCTGATGTGGCTGGCGGGCATCGACCTCAATCCGGCCAACCTCATCGTGCTGCCGCTGATGTTCGGCATCGGGGTGGACAGCGGCGTGCACATGCTGCACCGTTACCGCCAACAGCCCGATGACGTGCCACCAGGATTGACCCACGGCACGGGCAAGGGCATCACGGTCACGAGCTTCACCACGATGATCGGCTTCGCGGCGATGATGCTGGCGCGGCACAGGGGGATCGCCAGCCTGGGCTTCGTGCTGACGGTGGGGCTTGGCCTGACGCTGCTGGCGTGCTGGACGGTCGTACCCGCGTGGCTGCGCCTGCGGCAGATCAAGAGGCAACGCGCGGGCGCACCCGACACAACCGCTCCCTGACCGACGCGGCTGTTCAGAGAGCGGTCATCGTGCGTTGTGCTGGTTGGCATCGCGAGCCGGCGTCGTCAGCGCTTCTTGCGCGGCCGCCGGTCGAGCACCATCGCCAGGCCGGCCAGCAGCAGCGCGGCCGTGGCCGGCTCGGGAATCATGGTCGAGGCGCCGCCGCCCACGAACTCATCGCCGCCGCCGAAGACCTCGCCGTAAGCGAATCCCTCGGCCCCGTAGACCTTGGTGTTGCTGCCCATGCTGATGTCGCCGACCGCCCAGAGCACGCCCTGCACTTCCGCGCCGGCGCCCAGGCCGATGGTAGAGCCGACACTGATGAAGTTGGCCTGACTGGTGGTGTTCTGCGCCAGCCACACCGAACCGCCGACCAGCACCGTCAAGCTGCCGCCGCCGCTGGTGGTGATGGCGACGTTGCTGCCGGTGCTGAAGTTGCCCGTGACATGGATGACCACGTCGCCGCCGCTGGTGTCGACGTTCAGGTCGGAGTTCTGGGCCAGCCACACGGAGTCGAAGCTGTATTCGCCGGCCACGAGGTCGAGGGTGACGTTATTGCCGGTGGACAATCCGCCGTAGGCCCCGGGCGCCAGTTCATAGCTGCTGTTGTTGGCAAACCATTCCGAGCCGACGCCGGGCGCCAGCACGTCGAGATCAGGCAGCGGTCCGGGCGACCAGGCGTCGGCCGCGTCGAGTTCACTCAAGCCGCCTGTGATCGTTGAGTTGTTGCCCACCGAGTAGGTTGTTCCGTACCAGGCCGTGCCGCCGATCTTCGCCTTGTTGCCCAGGCTCAGCGCGGCCCCGACATACAACGAGCCTGAGACTTCCACTTTCTGACCGCCGCCAAGGTTCGCGCCGGTGTAGACGCTGCCTTCAACTTCGGTGTTGTTGCCCAACCAGACGCTGGCGGCGCCGATGGAGCCCTCGATTTCGGCGCCGCTCTGGGTCGAGATCTGCCCGCCGGAGTAGACGGCGAAACCCGTCGGATCGCCGATCATCGCCGCCTCAGCGTTCAGCGCGACGACCAGCGCGGCCAGGGCGAAGGTGAATGTGCCGATGCGAGTGCTGCTTGCGCGATTCATCGTGGCCTCCATTGTGTCCGTTGCGTGCGGGGATGCGAAGGTCCCGGCTCCGACGACGACGTCGGGTTATTCGCGGTCGGAAGTTGCGGTGCCGCCACCGGCGAGGACCCGTTGCCGCGCGTGCAGGCAGAGGCCCAGACCGACCATGCCCATGGCGATCGTCGCGGCCGGCGAGTCCCACGCGGCTCCGAAGTCCGGATGCACCGCGGCCGTCACGATCGTCGCGGCTGCCGCAGCCCACATGGCCAAAAGGACTGACTTGCCCATCACGCGCTTGTTCATCGCCATGCCTCCAAAGACGTGACTGCACCACGTCACGCGTGAAGGCGACGATATAACCGCCTCGGACGCGATGGCGGCCGTGCGGACGGATGCTGCTTTTCTTGCGAAGCGACGGTCTATGCCGTCTGGGAAGAGTGGTCGGCCGCGGCGGGTGTGGCAGCCGCATCGCTGAGGGGAATGACAACCTCCCCGGCGCGGCGGAAGTGCCACCAGAGCACCGCTCCGCCGCTGACCAACATGGTGTAGGGCACGGCCAGCATCAGCAGAATGGAGAGGTAGAACCCGCGGGCCAGATCGCCCTGGCCGGCGGACGACTGCATGGCGTCGCCGGATGCGGGGCCGGCGTCGGGCGCGTCCCCGACCGCGGCCGGGCCGTCACCGCCGGGCAGGTTGCTGGCACACATCGGACACGCCCGCACCGTCGCCGTCCAACCCAGGCAGACGGCAATCACCGCCACCACCATCGAGCGGGCCGCGTGCGCTTGTGATGATCGGACCATGGCGGGAACTCCGAAGGCAAATGCGGCCGCTGTCGTCGGTGCCGCCGCATCAGTATACCCATGAGATCGCACCATCATTCGCGGCCCAAACCACCGGCCGCCTCAAGGCACGGCAGGAGTCGGCGGAGCCGGCGATGCGAGCTCGCGCAGGATCGCCGCCTCGACCTCGGCCGCCAGGTTGCGCGTGATGGTCTGCTGAAGCACCGGCAGCGAACTGAGCTGCACCTCCACCTCCATCCGCCTGCCGGCACGCCAGAGCGTCAGCACCACCTGCCTGCCGCAGCCGGCGTCGCGGATACGGCGCACGAGGTCATCCGATGCGGCCTGGACATCAACTCCGGCCGCCAGCGGTTGCCCATCGATGCCCACGATGAGGTCGCCGGCTCGCAGCACCACATGGGCGGGGAACCCGGGCTCCGTCCTGATGACGCAGACCCCCGCCCCGGAACGAGGTTCCACCCCGGCTTGCCGCATCGTGGACTCGAGTGCCGCGGCCGGCATGCCCGCGTGATGCATTCCCAAGGCGCCCGGATGCTGATCCGCGATGAACGGCTCGATCTGCTCGCGGACCGTGACGTGCACGCCGACCGCCACAAGCCGATGCACCTGCTCGGGCGTCAAAGCCGCATCGAGCAACCCTTCCCACCGCTGTCGCGTCAGGGTCGCGTCGCCCAGAAGCGCCCGACTCGCCGCCTCCCGCGCCGCATACTCCTCCGCGTCAAGCTGCATCAGAAGCTGCTGGTAGTCGCCGACAGCCGCCGATGCGTCGTCATCGGCCGCGACGAGGCCGGCCTCCATCGCCAGCAGCGACAAAAATACCTGTACAAACACATGGCCCTTGCGACACATCAATCTGACGCCCGATCGCGCATATCAGAGGATATTGATGCTCCAGCATATCCGGCATCGGCTTATCCACCAAGCACCGGCTGTATGTGATATGCGACCGCTCAGAGGCGCCGGCTGCGCAGCCACAGGGCAAAGGCATGGCCCCAGAGCAGACTCAGGCCGACGGCGTAGGCGAGGATGGTGAACTGCACATCATTCATGCGGCACCTCCAGCCGCCGGTTTGCCGGCCGGCATGACGGCTCGTTCGCGGCGTGTCTCCAGGCGTTGTTCAAGATGCCGGCGGGTCATGCGGTTGACGCGATACGCGCTGACGATCAGGCCGATGTTCAGCAGGGTCACGGGCACGAACCAGAGCATGAGCGTGCGCTGCATGGCCGGGGCGAGCGTGACCGACGCGGGATGGATGTCGGGCATGAGACGGGCGGACAGGTAGACCAGCGGCACGTCGAGGAAGGCGATGACGGCATAGACGGCGCAGATCACGGCCCGGCGCTGCGGCGACTCCACCGAACCGCGGATGACGAAGTAGACCACATAGAGCAGCAGGAGCACGAGGCTGAAAGTCAGGCGCGGGCTCCAGGTCCACCACTGCCCCCAGGCGCTGCGGCCCCAGATCATGCCGGTGATCAGCACCACGGCGCACATCTGCACGGCGACGCGCGAGGCGGCGGCGGCCAGGTCGTCCCATAGCCAGCGGCGCTGCGCCAGGTAGCCGATGCTGGCAATGAAGCTGACCAGGCAGGCCAGGAATGTATTGATGGCCACGGGCAGGTGCAGATAGAAGATTTTCTGGATCGAGCCCATGGTGGCCTCGCGCGGCGTGTGGTAAGCGGCGATCCACAGCGCCAGGCCGGTGAGCGCCAGCGTGAGGAGCCAGTAGGCCGCGACGAGGTAACGCGTGTGGCGGAGCGTGGTGTCAGGAAACATGGCGGCTCCTACGGTTCGAGAACCTGTTCGAAGATCAGCCAACTGGTGACGACGAATATCACGTCGAAGGCCGCCAGAATCCCCAGCGCGCCGGCGTCGAGGGTCTGTCCGTCGCGGAAGACGCGCAGGAGCATCTGCGTGGAGGTGATGACCAGCGGCAGCGCGATGGGCAAGACGGTGATGGCCAGCAGCCCGCTTTGCAGGCGGGTGGAGGCCACGAGGGCGGCGAAGAGCGTTCCCACAGCCGCGAAGCCGACCATGCTCAAACCGATGACGGCGGCAAAGGTCAGCGGGGCGGCGGAAAGATCGAAGTTGAAGAACAGGATGCCGGCCGGGGTGACCACCGCCGCGACGGCGAGCATCAGCACGACGTTGCCCACGAGCTTGGCCAGGTAGATCAGGCCGCGGTCCAGGGGCGCCAGCAGCAGTCCGGCCAGCGCGCCGCCCTCGCGGTCGAGGGCCATGGTCTTCTCGAAGCAGAGCACGCCGCTGAACAGGTAGGCCACCCACAGCACGGACGTGGCGGCGAAGGCCTGCGCTGCGTGGGTCGCGTTGGCGCCCAGGCCCAGTCCGAGCACCACGACCACCAGCAGTCCGACGATGACCACGAGCGACAGCGTCTGGCGGCTGCGCGCTTCAATGCGCAGATCCTTGGCCACAAGCAGGGCGAACTGGCGGAGAGCCAATGTCATGCGGCCTGCACCTCCCGGATGAGTTGCTCGACGGTCAGACGGTGGGACGGTGCACTGAGGGCGAGTGTGCCGCCGGTAAGCACGATGACGCGCTGGGCCAGGCGCAGGCTCTGGGCCAGGTCGTGGTTGACCATGACGATGGCGGCTCCGTCATCGCGCAGCTCGGCGAAGAGTTTTTCAATGAGGCTGATGGAGCGGACATCGAGGCCGGAGAAGGGTTCGTCGGCCAGCAGGAGTCTGGGGCGGTGCAGAAGGCTGCGGGCGATGGCCAGTCGCTGGGTCATGCCGGAGCTGAAGGTTTTGACCGGATCATCGGCACGGTGGGCCAGGTCGAGTCGTTCGAGCAGTTCGGCCGCGCGGGCTCGCGCGTCGGGCATCCCATAGAGGCCGGCGAAAAAGTGCAGGTTTTCCGCGGCCGAGAGGTCGTGGTAGAGCATCGGCTGGTGGGCGACGACCCCGATGCGGGCGCGGATGGCGGCCTGGTCGCGTGCGGCCGGTCGGCCGAAGAGGGTCAGCTCGCCGGCCGACGGACGGGTGAGCGTCGACAACAGTCGCAACAGCGTACTCTTGCCCGCGCCGTTGGGACCGACGACGGCGACGAACTCACCTTCCTGGATATCCATATCGATGTCGCGCAGGACGATGCGCTGGTCGATGGTCTTGCCCAGGCCGCGGGCGTTGATGACAGCGCCAGCGGCAGCGGCGGCGCTGTCGGCAGTGAACGGATCGGCATGCGGGGTTGCCAGGCTCATGGCGGTCGCTCTGGTTCAGGCGCGGTCGCGTCGCGGCTTGAGGAAGATCGCGGTCAATCCGAGCACGAGAATCACGGCCGCCCCGATGCCGGCGATCATCCGCGGCATGTCGGCGGCGCCGGTCACCATGCCCGCCGCGCGCGGCGCGGCCGGGGCGTCCGGATCGGCCGGTTCCGCGGGCGTCACGGCCTTGAGCAGGTCGTCGGTCAGGCCGGTGATGGAGAAGCTCACCGCCTCGCCGGCTTTCATGGGCGCGGCCCGGTAGGCGCGGGTGGCGGCTTCGACCATGGGGCTGGCGCCGATCGCCGCCAGACCGGTGGTCCGCACCGTGGTGCCGTCGTCGGGGATGAACAGCATGGTGTGCTGCACGTCGGTTGGCGCCTTGATGGTGACGTCCACGGCCGCGTCGGCGATAGGGACGAAATACTCGAACTGGAACTGGGTGACGCCGGGCAGCAGGGGCATCGAGTCGGCGAGCATGCCGTCAACCGGCACAGCGCAGCAGTCGTGTTCTCCGTTGGCGGCCCGGGCTTTGATCGCCCCGGGGGGCAGGGGCAGCAGCAGCGTCCTGCGGTGCCCCTTGTCGTCGGCCGGGCCGATCCAGGAGCGGTCTGCGGGATTTTCGATCGAGAGCATTTCCGCCACGTGCAGACCTTCGACGGTCGGCTGCACCATGATGTGCCGCATCAGGATGCGCCAGTCGGGCTGCTGCTCTGTGGTCTCATAGACGTACATTTCGATTTCCTGTCCGGGGTGCTGGCGGTCCATGACTTCGCCGGCCGCCTGGTATTCGACGCCGGCGTGGTGGATGGTCACCAGCGGCTGAAACGGCATGCCCAGAGGAAGATCGGCGAAGGTGGTCGCGCCCTGGTCGTCGAGCGTGCCGGTGAACTGCGCCATGACCTGGCCGCGGTGGTACAGCGCGATGGTCACGGGCGCATCGGCGATCGCCGGTCCGTCGGCCGTGCCCTGCACCGCCCGGACGATCAGGGCGCCGGTGCCCGCGGCCGTCGGCGGCATCCGGGTGAGGGCGCCGCCCTGCGCGGGGATCTCAGGATGGCCGGCCGGCAAACCGGGATCGGTCTGCGTCGGCGGCAGCGGCGGATGCCCCGCGGGGAGGTCCGTCGGCGTCTGGCCGATCGGCGGATGGCCGGGTGGCAATTCCGCGGAAGACTCCGAAGTCGCGGGAGCCATGCCCGCAATGGGCGGATGGCCGGCCGGGAGCCCGCGCCGCTCCGGCTCCTCGGCCGGCGGCGATGTCTGCTCGACGGTGAAGACCGCCTCCACCGGCAAGGGGTGGATGACCTGCGTGTGCGACGGCTGAACACTGGCGCGAACACTGGCGATGGAAGCCGCGTGGCTGCAGGCCAACACCGACATCGCCAAGGCGGCCATGATGAAGACTGTGACGAGCTTGTGCATGGATGTCGCTCCGTATTCTGGCGTTAGCGGGTGTTGGCCGAAGCCAGCGGCATGGTTTTGCGGGCTGTGGTGTGGGCGGCGGCAGGGGCGGGGGCCGGGTGCGGCAGCAGTCGCGGCAGCAGGCACAGCAGCGCGCCGCCGCCGGTGATCCAGGCGCCGATCCAGATCCAGCCGACCAGCGGGTTCATGTGGGCCTTGATGGCGGTGATCTGTCCGCCGGCTTCCCATCCCGCGAGGATCAGGTAGAGGTCACGGTCCCAGGACGAGCGGATGGCGACGTCGTTGATCGACTGCTCGGGGCGCTGGTAGAAGCGGCGCTCGGGCAGCATCTGCGTGGTTCGGCCGCGCGGATCTGTGACGGTGAGCACGGCCTTGACGGTGGCGTAGTTGACGCGTTCGACTTCGCGCAGGCCGTCGAAGCGCAGTGTGTTGCCGGCGAAGGTGACCGACTGGCCGGGGCGCATCTGGAATGACTCTTCACGGCTGTAGAGGCTGGAGCCGGCGATGCCCAGCACCATGACCATCATGCCCACGTGGACGATCTGCCCGCCGTAGCGACGGTGGTTGGCGTCCATGAGGCGGACAAAGGCGGTGAGCAGCCATTCACCGGACATGTGTTGGCGCTGGCGGGCGCAGCGCATCAGGTCGTCAGCGATGCACCCGGCCGCGAGGGCGGCGATGAAGCCGCAGACCAGGGCCCAGGGATTGAGCACGTTGAGGGCCAGCAGTCCCAGCAGCACGGCCGTGCCCAGCAGCAGCGGGATGAGCAGACGGCGCAGGAATGCTCTTGGCGTGGGCGCGGTGCTGGTCAGCACCGGCCCGAAGGCCATGAGGGCCACAAGGGCCACGCCCATGGGCACGACGACGCTGTTGTAGAAGGGCTGGCCGACGCTGACCGGCCGGCTCAGCAGCACGGAGCTGATGACGGGGTAGACCGTGCCCAGGAGCGTGGCGACGGTCATGAGCACGAGCAGGATGTTGGCCAGGAGAAACGCGCCTTCGCGGGTCAGGAGGCTTTCGACACGGGCGTGCGAGGTGAGTTTGCGGTGGTTGGCGAGGATGAGTGCGGCACTGGCGGCGACAATCACGGCCATGAAGACCAGGAAAAATGTGCCGACCGAGGATTTGGGGAAGCTGTGGACGGAGACGGCCTCGAGGATGCCGCTGCGCGTGAGGTAGGTGCCGAGGATGCAGAGGATGAAAGTCACGGCGATGAGCCAGGCGTTCCATCGCTTGAACATGTGGCGGGCGTGCTGGGGCATGATGGTGTGCAGCAGGGCTGTTCCCGTCAGCCAGGGCAGCAGCGAGGCATTTTCGACCGGGTCCCACGCCCAGTAACCGCCCCAACCGAGTTCGACGTAGGCCCACTGCGCGCCAAGCAGGATGCCGACGCTCAGGGCCAGCCAGGAGAACAGCGACCAGAGGCGCAGCGACTTGAGCCAGTCGTTGCCGGGCGACCGGCTGACGAGTGCGCCGACGAGGAAGGCGAAGGGGATGGTGTAGCCGGCATAGCCCAGGAACAGGGCCGGCGGATGGGCGAGCATACCGGGGTCCTGGAGCATGGGGTTGAGTCCCATGCCGTCGGCCGGGGGAACGGCCAGGGGCGTGAAGGGGTTGGCGGCAAACAGCAGCAGCGCGGCGAAGAAGCCGCTGACGAGAGCGAGTGTGGCGATGACGCCGGCCGACTCGCGGATCGAACCCTCGCGGCGAAGCACCACCGCCACCAGGGACATGACACCGAGCATCCAGGCCCACAGCAGCAGGCTGCCTTCCTGGCCGGCCCAGAAGGCGGCGAGCTTGTAGCCGATCGGCAGGGCCTGTTCGGTGTAGCGGGTGACGTAGGCATTGGAGAAATCGCCGCCCGCCAGGGCGCCGAAGAGAATCAGCGACGCCAGCGTCATCAGGGCGGCGAAGAGACCGATGCAGAACTTCGCCAGACCCAGCAGGTAGCGCGACTCGAACCGTGCCGCGGCGACTGCCAGCAGCATCGACAGCGCCATCAACAGCACCGCCAGGCTCAGGCTCATGCTTCCCATGTCGTGACTGGTCATGACAGAGGCTCCGCTGGGTAATCCTGTTCAGGCTGGCCGACGTGAACCGCGTGATCGGCATGGCCAGGAGGCAGAGCGTGCGCGTCCTCGGCGTCATACTTGCTGGCACACTTGGTCAGGAGCGTGTCGGCCTGAAAGACGCCGTCGCCGTCCAGCCTGCCCTCGACGAAGACCTCGTGGCCGGGCTTGAACATGTCGGGCACGATGCCCGTGTAGGCCACGGGCATGCGTCCGTCCTGTCCCAGGAGCATGAAGCGCACCTGCATCTGGCCGCGGTGGATGGCCAGGCCCTCGGGCGAAACCGAGCCGTTGATGCGCACGCGGATGTCGTGGTAGTGGGCGTCGAGCAGGAACTGATCGACATCGACGCAGTAGACGTGTCCGCTGCGGACGCCGGCATAGGCCAGGTACGTCACGGCCAGGGCCAGCAGCAGGCCGCCGACGATGACTTTGGTGCGTTGGGGGGACATTGGCGCACTCCGGGTGGCGGGATTCACAGCCTTCATCACTACAAGGTTGGTGCCAGACGTGGTGGTCGCCGGCCAGGGGCCGCGTGGCCGGGAAACGGGGTTTTCCGGCCCGTACCGCGGGGGCCGCGGCCGCGGCGAAGGCGACGGCTCTCATGGTTGAGAAGACCGGCCTGCCGGGCGTCTTTCCGGCGGGACAGCATGAGGCGGCGCGGGCGTGGCGGTCGGTGTGCGGGGTTTCGCAGAATCGGGAGGCCGGTCGCAAGAGCGTTCCGGAAAGTGGGATAGGCGATCTTCGGACAAAGCCGCAGGCCGTCACGGCGGCCGTGAAACAGCCCCGACGCGGCTGCACGGCTGGTACGGCCCTTGTTGAATGCTCCGGCAGTGGACAACGGATGGAGGCGGGGCGGAGCTGCGCCCCGTGCTTCATGGACGCATGAGTATCACGGGCACTTTTCAGGAGACATGACCATGAAACGATTACCCATCATTCTGGCCGCGGCAGGCACGCTGCTGACGGCCCACGTGGTGCTGGCCGCAGGCGGCATCACGGGATCGAAGCACGACTTCAGCGCCAAGAGCTGGAGCGACAGTCAGATCTGCAAGCCCTGCCACACGCCGCACAACGCGATCGCCCCTGAGCTGACCGGACGGCTCTGGGCGCACACGCTGTCCACAGCGACCTACACGCTGCACGGTTCGTCGGTCACCGGCCTGGGCACCAGGCTGGATGCGACCAAGGCGGGCGGACAGGAGGACATGGACAGCGCCACGCGGCTGTGCCTCAGTTGCCACGACGGCACGGTGGCCCTGGACAGCTTCCAGGGCAAGACAGGCGTACCCACGGGCAACACCATCGACGCGGAGTATCCCGGCGGCGGCGGCAACCTGGGCACGGACCTGAGCAACGACCACCCGGTCGGCCTGGGCGTCGTTTACAAGGAAGAGTACAAGCCCGGCGGACACTTCGCCTACAAGCCGATCGCCGGCGCCAAGGCGGCGGGGGTTCGCTTCGTGACGCAGAGCACGACACGTACCTACGTCGACCAGGCTGGTCAGACGGTGACGGCCAACAACGAGTCGATCTCGTGCATCAGTTGTCACGACGTGCACAACGGCGCGGGCTTCACCACAGGGTTGCTGCGGGCGGACAACACCGGCAGCTCGCTGTGCCTGGCCTGCCACGACAAATGAAGACAAAGCCGCCGGCGGGCCGGCCTAAGCCGTGCCCGCCGGGGCCCAAACAGATTCAGTGCGTGCCGCCCCGCCTCCCCGTTGCCCACTATAGAAGCCCCCGCATGCACGGTCGAGCCAACACGAGGTCCAGTCATGATTCCTCCAGCCCCATATCGGCGATCGCTCCTGGCGACGCCTTTGGCGCTTCTCGTCCTGCTGCTGGCCGCCTGCGCCCCGCCGCAGCGCGCGGTCGAGCAGCAGGTTCAGCGCTACGCCTTCTGGCCGCCGGCGCCCGATGAACCGCGAATCCAGTTCCTGGTCGCCTACAACACCAGCGCCGATATCCGGCCTCAACGCAGCAATTTCGACCGCCTTGTGCTCGGCTCGCAGCCCGACGATGCCCTGGCGATCGCCAAGCCCTATGGCGTGCGCATGTGGAACGGCCGCATCTACATCTGCGATGTGCGCGGCAAAGGGGTGACCATTCTCGACCTGCGCAAACAGCAGACGCGCGTCATGGGAGCCGTCGGCAGCGGGGCCGTGAGCCGCGCCGTCGATGTCGCCATCAGCGCCGACGGCATCAAGTATGTGGTCGATCCCACGCAACAGGGCATTGCCGTCTTCAGCGCCGACGAGCGTTTCGTCGGCCGGTTCCCGCTGCGTGACGGCAATCCGGTGGGGGCCGCGGTACACGGCGACCGGCTGTACGTCGCGGACTTCAAGAACCAGCACGTGAAAGTGCTCAACCGCCACACCGGGCAGGTGCTGGGCACCATCGGCGAGCCGGGGGGCGAGGACGGGCAGTTCATCGGCCCGCTGAGCATCGCGGTGGATGCGGCCGGCAATGTCTACGTCTCCGACGTCATCAAGAGTCGCATTCAGAAATTCACGCCGGAGGGCAAGCTGCTGCTGGCGTTCGGGGAAACGGGCAACCGTCCGGGCCATTTCGTGCGGCCCAAGCACCTGGGCATTGGCAGCGACGGCATCCTGCACGTGGTGGACGCGGCCTTCAACAACGTGCAGATCTTCGACGACGCGGGGGGCGTGCTGATGTACTACGGCTCGCCGGGCACGCATCCGGGCTCGATGAACCTGCCGGCCGGCCTGACGGTGCACGAGGCCGATCTCGATCTGTTTGAGCGCCACATTCACCCGGCCTTTGAAGCGCAGCGTCTGGTGCTGGTCACCAACCAGTTCGGCGATCAGAAGGTCGCGGTCTACGCGGTCGGCCGGCTGAAACCGGGCAGGACGGTGGCTGACATCACCGCGGCGCGGGCCTTGATCGTCGAGGGGGCTGAACCCGAGGGCTCGACCATCGCGGCCACGCCGTCGGACGACGCCCCGCGGAACCCGCCGCAGACGCAGGAGGCCCAGCAGGTGCAGCCATGACGCATCGCGCGACAGCGCTGGCCGCCTGGAGTGCCGTCCTGCTGGGGATGGCCCTGGTGGGGGTGCTGGTCGGCTGCGGGCCGAACCGCTACAGGATTCTCTCGTTCTTCTTCGACGGCGTGCCGGACCCCAATGCCCCGAGCGAGATTGACGGCCGCACGGTGGCGCGGGCGCCATCCGGCCGCGTCGTCTTCGGTCACAAGCCGTTTGTCGACGACCAGTGCGATGCCTGCCATCAGAACACCGACGACATCTTCGCCCGCGCCCAGGTGCGCAAGGATGTGTGCCTGGACTGCCACGGCTCGGTGCTGACGCAGCATGCCGTGGTGCACGGACCGGTGCTGCACAACGTCTGCACGCTCTGCCACGCGCCGCACCAGGCGCTGCACGAGCACCTGCTGCGGGCCGCGGCCCCCGACATCTGCACGCAGTGTCACGTGGCGTCGTCGCTGGGCTCGATGCCGCCGGCCCACCTTGAGCCGGACAGCAACTGCCTGGCGTGCCACTCCGGTCACGGCGGCGCGGATCGCCAGTTTCTCAAGACCGGCAGCGGCGCGCCGCTGGCAACAGCGACCGACGTGGAGCAGGATGTCGCACCCGCCGCGACGGAGGGTCAGCCGTGAGCCGGCCCACGCGACGAGCTCGCCGCCGAGCCGTCGCCGTCCTGCTCATGTCGATGACATGGCGAGGCGGCGTCGGCCTCGCCCAGGAGGAGCCGATCGTGATCGGCGAGCGTCCGCAGTATCAGACCGTTTACCTCGAGCCGCCGACCGGCGCGCTGCGGATGCTGGGCGTGTTCAGCCGGGACACCAGCAACCAGACGCCGCGCAACTTCGAGGAGGCCTACTTCCAGGAAACCCTGACGCTGCGAACCGTGGGCTACGTGATGCACCCGAACTTTCTCGATCTGGACCTGTCGGGGACGTTCGGCGCCGACCAGTCGTTCTTCAGCGCCGACGGCACATCGGGTGAAACCAGCGGCACGGTGGGAGCCTGGGACATGCGGGCGACGCTGCTGCGCGACGGCAATCTGCCGCTAACCCTCTTCAGCCAGCGCGAGCAGCAGTGGATCAACCGGGAATTCGGTCCGACGCTCCGGAACACGAGCACCAACACCGGCGCGTCCCTGGAGATACGCACGGGCCCGATCCCGGGGCGCATCGACGTGGGCCACAGCACGCAGCAGCAGACCGCGCCTGACGGCGCCGAGGATCTTGAGCTCACACGCGACTATTTCTCGTGGTTCGCCTCGGCACGCATTGACGATGTGCAGAATCTCAACTGGAGCTACGTCTACAACGCCATCGACCAGAACAGCAGCTTCCTGGGGTCGTATGAAACGCACACCGCGACCGTCGGCTACGACCGCCGCTTCGGCGACAGGCGGCAGCACCAATGGACATCGTCGCTCTATTACTTCACGCAGAGCGGTGACTTCGAATTGCAGACGCTGCGGCTCAATCAACTGGTGCGGATGCGGCACAGCGAGGATTTCGACACCCGGTACCAGTACATCTTCGATCACAACACATTCGCCGACAGCGAGCGCTCACGCCACCGCGCCACAGCGGGATTCACGCATCGGCTCTACGAGAGCCTCGTGACCAATGGGCTGGCGGGCATGCAGTACGTCAGCTCCACGGACGGAGACAACTCGCTGGAACTCAACGGCGACCTCGGCTTCGATTACACCAAGCGGGTTCCGCTGGGTCAGCTCTCGGCCGGGTTGAACGTGGGCTACAGCGTTCAGCAAAACGAGGCCCGCAGCGGCATCGTGCAGATCGTCGACGACGTCGAGAGCTTCCCACCCGAGGACCGCATCATCATCATCGGCCACAGCATTGTCCCCGGCTCGGTGTTCATCACCGATCCATCGGGCATCGTGCTCACCCCCGACGTGGACTACACGCTGACGACCACCGACAACTTCATCCAGATCGACCGCGTCGTCGGCGGCCTGATCCCGGCGGGCGGGACGATTCTGGTGGATTACCGCCTGGCCCCGGAGGCGGCCAGCACCATCACCACCGGCCGCATCGGCACGCGGCTGCGCTACGACATCCATGAAGGTCCGCTCAAGGGTCTGGGATTCTTCGGCGGCATCCGCCTCCAGGAGCAGGACATCGACATGGACGCGCCGGACGGCCTGACCCCCAATTCCTTCACCGATCTGCACTACGGCGTCGATTACCGCTGGCAGGGGCTGACGCTGAGCATCGAGCAGCAGCACCATGACAGCACCATCCTGCCTTTCGACGCCACCCGGGCCGCGGCCCGCTACCAGTACCGTCTTGGGGGCGACACCACGTTCGGCGCCAATGCCGCCTGGACGAGCATCCACTACCCCGATGATCGCAACCGCGTTGATCTGATGACGTTTTCGGCCAACGTGCGGCACAATTTCACGCCGCAGCTCAGCGGCAGCGCGGCCGTGCTGTGGCGCGATCAGACCGACAATCTGCACGGGGACACGCGCGGCTTTGAGCAGCAGGCCGAGCTGCGCTGGCGGCATCGCCAGGTCGACGTGTTCGCGCGCCTGCGCAATTCGATGTTCGACACCTCCGAGGAAGAACGCACGTTCCAGCGCCTGGAGATCGGCATCCAACGGGAGTTCTGACGATGCGACCCCTGCCCCCCCTGCTGCTTCCGTGCCCGATGTCGGCGCTTCTGCTGGCGTGCGCGCTGCTGTGGGGCCTGGCCGGCTGCGCGACGCCGGCCGGTGAGATCTTCCCGGCCCACGAGCCGCCGCTGGTCTGGCCGCCGGCTCCGGAGACGCCGCGAATCCGCTACGTCGGCCGGCTCGAAACCAATGCCGACCTCAAGCCGCCGGTGCCCGCGCTGCAGGCCCTCGGCGCGGCGATCTTCGGCAAGAAATCACGCCAGTCCATGTTGTCGCCTTACGCCCTGTGCACGGACGGGACGGATCGGCTGTTCGTGGCCGACAGCAATGCCCAACTTGTACACGTGTTCGACCTGGACAAACGCACCTATGCCCGCTGGGCGCCGCCGGGCGGTTTCTCGCAGCCGGTCGGTATCGCCTATGACCCGGCGGGCCGGTTGTTCGTGGCCGATTCCGTGGGCGGGGTGATCGAGGTGTTCGACGCCTCAGGCCGGCACGTGGGCGCGATCGGGGCCGGCATCCTGACGCGGCCGTGCGGCTTGGCCTTTGATGCGCGGAGCGGCCGGCTGCTTGTGGCCGATGCCGCGGCCCATGACGTGGTGCTGCTTTCGTCGGCCGGGAATCTGCTGGGGCGCTTCGGCGGGCGCGGCACGGGCCTGGGGCAGTTCAACTATCCCACCAACGTCGCCATCGACAGCCAGGGGCGCATCTACGTCAGCGACTCGCTCAATTTCCGCGTGCAGCAGTTCTCGCCGCAGTTGCGGGCCCTGCGCCAGATCGCCGGCAAGGGCGACATGCCCGGCTACCTGTCGCAGCCCAAGGGCGTGGCCGTGGACGGACGGGATCATGTGTATGTCGTGGACGCGCAGTTCGAGTCGGTGCAGATTTTCACGGCCGAAGGGCAGTTGCTGATGGACTGGGGCCAGGAGGGTTCGCGGCCCGGCGAGTTCTGGCTGCCGGCGGGCATTCATATTGACGGCGGCGACCGCATCTGGATCGCGGACGTCTACAACCGGCGCGTGCAGGTGTTTGAGCTTCTGACGGAGGTGCAGCCATGACACGGGCGCAACCGGTTCGGGATCCCTGGCTGGTGACGGCGGTGAGCGCGGCTGTTCTGGTGACGGCGATGACGCCGGTGCTGCTGGGTCAGGCCTCGAGTGTGGTCAACAGCCCGCACAACCTCTCGGCCAGCGGGCCGGGCGCCATCCGCGCCAGCGGTGAGCAGGAGGTGTGCATCTTCTGCCACACGCCGCACAACGCCACACCGGTGCAGCCCCTGTGGAACCGCCATCTGCCGGTGAACGCCTACACGGTTTATTCCAGCAGTTCTCTGCAGGCTTCACCGGGGCAGCCGACGGGCAGTTCGAAGCTGTGTCTGTCGTGTCACGACGGCACGATCGCGCTGGGCAGTGTCGTGTCGCGCGGCCAGCCGATCATGATGGCCGGCGGCATCACCACCCTTCCGCCGGGCCAGTCGAACCTGGGCACCGATCTGTCGGACGACCATCCGATTTCATTCCGTTACGACAGCCATCTGGTGACGAGGAACCAGAAGCTGACGCACCCCGGCGCCCTGCCGCCGCGTGTGCGGCTCGACGGCCGCGAGGAGCTGCAGTGCACCACCTGCCACGACGCGCACGACAACTCCTTCGGCAGCTTTCTGGTGATGGACAACACGCATTCACAGTTGTGCGGCACCTGCCACAACCAGGGCATGACGACGGTCGAGGGGCACGTGCAGTGCGGCTCGTGTCATCAGCCGCACTCGGCGCCCAGCGGCCCGCATCTGCTGCGCGGCAGCAACGTCAGCAGCACGTGCCTGACCTGCCACAGCAGCGGCTTCGGCCCGGACCAGGGGCCCAACGTCGCGACCGACCTGAACAAAGTCAGCCGCCACGACAAGCCGCCGGCCGCACAGGAGCAGCACCTGCCGGGCAGCGTCACGTGCAGGGACTGCCACGAGCCGCACACCATGGGCAGTTTCGCCGCGGACGCCCCGAACATCTCGCCGCGGCTGGGCAAGGTGTCGGGCGTGGACGCGTCGGGCCAGATGGTCGCCCAGGCGCGGTATGAGTATGAAGTGTGCCTCAAGTGCCACGGCGATCACGCGGCCGTGCAGAATGTGGTCACGCGGCAGATCGTGCAGAACAACAAGCGACTTGCGTTCGATCCCTCGGCCGTGTCGTATCACCCGGTGATGGCCCCGGGCCGCAACACTTTTGTGCCCAGCCTGCGCCCCGGGCTCAGCAGCGGCAGCATGATCTACTGCACCGACTGCCACGCCTCCGACACCAGCAACATGGCGGGCAGCGTGGCCGGCCCGCACGGGTCCAATGTGCGTCCACTGCTGGCGGCCCGTTACGACATGATCGACAACAGCCCCGAGTCCGCGGCCGCGTATGCCCTGTGCTACACGTGCCACGAGCGTTCGAGCATCCTCGGCGACCACTCGTTTGCCGGCCACCGCAAGCACATCGTCGACGAAGGCACGCCCTGCTCGGTCTGCCACGACGCGCACGGCATCTCATCCGCCCAGGGCACATCGACGCGGAACGCCGCGCTGATCAATTTCGACGTGACGGTGGTCTCGCCCGACCCGGTGACGGGGCAGTTGGAGTTCATGTCCACCGGCCAGGGACAGGGCCGCTGCTACCTCAAGTGCCACGGCAAGGCGCATTCGCCGCTGGAGTATTGAGCGCGAGCGCATGGGGTCCGCGCGGTCGGTTCAATCGACCTTCGGCCCGCGCCAGGATGCCTCGAATGCTTTGCGGTAGGCGTCGGCGGCGGCCTGCCAGTCCTGCTGCCGCTCGCAGACCACGCCCAGCAGGTAGTAAGGCTCGGCCGGATCGGGATTGAGCTGGAACGCTTCCAGCAGGGTGGTTCTGGCTTCCTCCAGTGAGCCCAGCGCGAGGAGGGTCCGGCCGCGGACGACCTGCACTTTCCACGGCGGCAGTGCTCCGGGGGCCACCGCGTCGAGCACCTGCATCGCCTGGCGCGGCTGGCCGCTCAGCGTCAGCACCCGCGCCTGCGCGACCTTCAGCGCTGCGTCGTCGGGTTGCAGTGTCAGGCCCTGTTCGATCTCGGCGGCGGCTTCGTCGTAGCGCGCGTTGTCGATGAGCCGCAGGGCCACGTGGAGGTGGCGGGCGGCGCGGTCATGGTCGGTCGTGGCCGGCCCCTGGCGGTCGGCCAGCAGGGCGTCCAGCCCGGCCTGGTCGATCCTGCCCGCGGCGAACTGAAGGTACGCATCCAGATCGTGAACCAGGGCGTTGGTGACCCCGGCCATGTGGGCCACCTCCCGGCCACCGCTGTCGATGACGGCGACGGTGGGCCAGGCATGTACGCCCAGCAGTCCGGACGTGGCGTAATCGACGTCCAGCACGATCGGCCAGACGACCTGCTGCTCAACCAGGGCGCGGGCCTGCTGCGGCGCCTGCGGGCCGCTGACCACGACGACCACCTGCGCGGTCTGCGCGTCCTCCACCAGGCGGCTGACGGTGCGCAGCACCTCACGGCTCTGCGCCTGATCGGCACGCAGCAGCAGCATGAGGCTGGGGCGGTCAACGTGCGGCACGGTGACGACCGGGCCCTGCACGGATGTGCCCGACCAGCTCACCGTCGGCGCGTTTTCCGCCAGGACCGTCAATGCGGCGCCCAAAGCGATCGTGCCACTGAGAAGCAGGCCCGTTGCGATGCGTTGATGTCTCATGATCTGTCCTTTCCAACTCGGCTATTGGGCGCCCCTGGGTTGTTCGCGGTCGTATTCCAGTTCCTTGTGACAACCCGGCAGGCATCGGCCGCCGGTCTCGGTCTTCGTGAAGTTGATCGGCATGTCCCACTTGCCGTAGGGCACCGATTCGCGGATGTGCCGCGGCTGAGGGCTGGCGTGGGTGCTGTGGCAGGCGCGGCAGTTGCGTCCGCGGTCCGGCTTATTGACGTGCATGTAGTGCAGGTTCACATCACCGTCGCGGAAGCCCGTCAGCCCGCGGGCCTGCTCGTGCAGCACCAGTTGCTCATCGTGGCAGGCAAAGCACAGGTCGTACTTGTCGACTTCGAACTTCTGGTAGAACGGCTCGGGATAGGCCTTGACCAGCAGGCGCGGGTGTTCCGAGCCGTGGACGTCGTGGCAGCCGGCACACGTGCCTTCGCGTATCGAGCCGTGCCGCGTCAGGTGGGGATCGCGTACCTCGGCGACGGAGGCGACCGTGCGGCCGTCGGCTTCAATTTTCGTGTCGTGGCACTGAAGACACAGGTCGATCTCCTCGGCCTTCATCAGTCGGCCGAGGTTGCCGCCGTGGGCGTTGTGGCAGTTGAGGCAGGCCTGCTGCTGCGACACCACGGTGTGCGTGACCGCGGACGAGGTCATGGTCCGGGCGATGTCGGCATGCTCGTGGCAACCGGTGCAGAGCTGGGCCGGCGCGGCCTTGACCTGCATGGCGAAGTCGGAGGCGTGCGGATCGTGGCAGTGCATGCAGTCCTGGTCGAGGGCCTTGTGGGGAACCTTGAAAGCGGCGATCTGCCGTTCGGTTTCCACATGGCATCCGACGCACAGCTCGCGGCCCTCGGCCACCAGGAGATTGGGCAGCATGGCCTCGTGCGAGCGGTGACAGGAATCGCAGGCCCCGGCGGCCGCCGGGCCGTGTACGCGCTGTTTGCCCGCCGTCACGTCCTGGTGGCAGGTGCTGCACAGCTCCTGCATGGTCCGGCCGCGCAGGAACCGCGTATTGGTCCCACCGTGCGGGCTGTGGCAGTCGAGGCAGCGACCTTCGGCCAGCGGCTGGTGCACGACGGCGCCCGGGGCCGGGGGATCGATCTTGTGGCAGAACGTGCAGGTTTCGGTCGGGTCGCGCTGCATTTCGAAGCGGTGCTCGGCCGCATCGGCCAGGCGATGGCAGGCGTCGCAGGCGTTGACGTTGACCGGCCCGTGCAGCACCTTCGCGGCCTTGACATCGACGTGGCAATCGCCGGTGACGCAGCCGGTCATGGGCACGGGCTCGGTGGGCCGGCGTGACTGTGTCGGCGCTGACGCCGCGGCGGCCCAGGTCGTAGCCGCGATCGCGCCCAGAAGTATCAGGATCGACAGTCTGGTCATGTGGCACCTTCCGTCACTGGGGTCGCTGGCGGCTGGCCGCGGTCATAGGTGGCCGGCGCGTGGCAGGCCGGGGCACAGCGCCCGCCGCCGGATGTCTTCTGGTATTCGATGGGCATCACCCAGTTCGACTCGCCGAAGGGAAGCTGGCTGGCGATGTGATTGGGCAGGTCGCTGCCGTGTACGGCATGGCAGGAGCGGCAGGTGCGGCCCTTCTCCTGGTTGACGTGCAGGTAGTGCAGATTCCGCCGGCCGTCCCGGAACTCGGTGAGCGAGGCGGTTTCCGGCGTGAGCACGAGGTTTTGATCGTGGCAGGCGAAACACAGGGCGTAGTCGTCGACGTCGAACGCGGCGTAGAACGTCGCGGGCATCGCCGCCTTGAGCAGATCCTGGCGCCGGCCGCCATGGGCGTCGTGGCAGGCAGAACAGTTGCCGGCCTGCACCGGCCCGTGCAGGAACCGCGATCGCGTCAGGGTCTGTTCCATGGCTGGTACCGTTCGGCCGGCGGCGCTGCGCTGCGGCTGGGCGTGGCACGAGAGACACACGCGGTCCTCCCGGTCGCGCATCAGGCTCGGGTGCGCAGCCGCGTGGGGATCATGACAGTTGCCGCACTGGCGGCCGTCGGTGGCGGCGGCATGCTCGACGGTCATGGCCGCGAACTGCTCCCGCGTGGGTGTATGACATGACAGGCAGGTGTCGCGGGTGCTGGCGTGCAACTGGTTGGGATGGTCGCTGGTGTGCGGGTTGTGGCAGGAGGTGCAGCCCTCGGCCGCGGGGGCATGCACATACGCGGCCTGTGCCATGTGCTGCCGCTGACCCTCGTGACAACTGGCACAGTGGTCGGCCCCTTCACCGCCGCGAAGCAGCATGGGGTTGTTCGCCTGGTGGGGCTGGTGACAGACCGTGCAGTCGTTGCCGAGGAACGGACTGTGGGCGTAGCGCTGCAGCGGGATGTCATGACACGCCGCACACAGGTGGTCCACCGAGTCGGCCTTGAGCAGGTATTTGGTGGGGGCGGCATGCGGGTCATGGCAGGCGGTGCAACCCTGCTCCAGGGCGGTGTGCTGATGCGCCAGCGTGCCGGCGACGGCATGGCAGAAGGCGCACGTTTCGGAGCCGGCTCGTTTGAGCGGGAACTCATGGATGTCGCGTTCGGCATCGTGGCAGGCATCACACGAACCCGACGCGACCGGACCGTGGATGTGGCGCGACGCGGTCAGCGTGGCGTGGCACTCGGCCGTGACACACGTGGCCCCCCGCGGCAGCGGCTCGACGGGCTTTGCCGCGGGAGGTACGTTCGCGACGCGCCGCATGGCCGTGTCCGCGCGCCCCGGCACCCATGCCTGGGTGCTGACGTAGTGATCGCTCGACGCGCCCGGCGTATCGCCCACGCGCGGCGGCGGGTCCGAAGGCTTGTGATCGCAGGCGCCGATCAACGTCACGGCCAGGGCCAGTAACACCATCGCGCCCGCCGCGGGCGGCCGCGGCGGCGGACGCATCAGGATGACGCGCGGCGCCCTCAATCGCCGACTCCTTTCACAGCGATCTCCGGTTCGGTGCGCTGGAGGGCCTGCTCGATCCACTCGATGGCCGCATTGAGCAGGGCTGTCGCGTAGTTGACGTTGTGCACCGCATGGCCGAGTCGCACCAGGCGGATGTTGTGGGCCGCGTCGTCGAGCAGGCGGCGGATGTGCGGGCCATCGGCATGGTCGATGGCGAGCCGCCCCTCGGCCGCCTCGGCCATCTCATAGAGGCGCTGGGCGCGGTAGAGGTGGGCGTCGAGCGTCTGCTTCCACTGCTCGAGCGTGCCCTCGTACTTGTCGCCGTGGCAGCGATCGCAACTGTCCTGCACGGCCACGAACGTCTGGCCGAGGACGCCGACTTCGTCGTCGCCGACCTTGCGCATCTGGTGACAGCCGATGCAGTCGACCTGGGCGCGGAACATGGGGCTTGGCATCTCGGGCACGCCGCGTCCGCCGACGCCGCGATAGAGGTCGGCCGGCCCGCCGTGCGTCTGCACATGGCACTGGCCGCAGTCGCCGCTGTTCATCGCCACATGGGTGGCGTCCTCGCGGCGGACCAGGGCCGGGTAGCCGGCCGTCAGGTTGTGCTTGACCTGCTCGTGGCAGGTGGTGCACTCGACCTTGTGCAGCAGCACGTGCTCGCGGTGCATCAGTTCGACGTCGTCATGCTTGGCCACCTGCTGCTGCAGGTTGTGGCAGCTCCAGCAGACCTGTGTGTTGACCAGGCCATCGCCCTTGATCGACTGCGAATGGCAGTTCTCGCAGCCGACTTCGCGCTCCACGTAGTTCTGATGGCTGAAAACGCCGGTGGCCAGATGGATTTCATGGGCGGGCACCTCGTGGCAGCTTCGGCAGCCGCCGAGGGCCTGCTCGTTGCGTCCGTGCTCATAGCCCTTGAAGTGGCAGAGGTAGCAGGCGTCGAGGGTGACGGCGAAATGCTCGCCGCGGACCATCTGCGTGTGGCAGGAGACGCAGCGCAGGTGCATGCCGCGGCGCTCCTCGCTCAGATGCGGGCTGTGGTCGAAACGGATGGTGACGTTGCCGCCGCGCATGCTCGGCACGGTCCAGTTCACCAGGCCCTCCAGCAGGCGGTGGTCGTGGCAGCCGGAGCGCATGCACGATTCATCATGGACCTCGGCATGCGGCTTGGAGCCGAAGGTGCCGGTGACGAACTTGATGGCCTGGCTGCTCGCCTGCCACTTGCCCACGAGCGTATTGATGAGCCCCGGCTTGAAATGGCACTGGGTGCAGCTCACGTCAGAGTGGCTGGACATGCGCCAGGACTCGTGATACGGCTCCATGAGGTGGCAGGAAAGGCAGAACTCCGGCTGCATGGAGTATTCGGCGAAGGCGGCCACGGCGATCAAGAGCAGGAGCCCCGCCCCCTGCACCCAGCCGCGCCGCGTCGGCGCGTAGCGCAGCAGCCGCCCCTCGCGCCGTCGCCAGCCCAGCAGCCGTGCCCAGCGGGGGTGTTTCGCCTTCGGATCTGTGGGTTGGTGGGTCACGGCCTCTCCTTCAGTCAGATGCTCCTTGCGTCACACGCCGCCGATCACAGCAGCCCGACACCCGCCAGCACGATCAGCGCCACCAGGGTCGTGCCGATGAGCATTGCGGTGACGCCAAGGATGATGGCGAGGGGGCGGTACCACGCCGGCGCCGGCTCGACGCGCAGCGCCTGGAGTTGCCCCGTCGCCGCCAGTCGTTCGTATTCGACCGGCCGCTCGTGCCTGAACTCCTCTTCGCTCATGCGGCCGGTGAACATCACGTCGTCGACCGGGAACTTCTCCGGCCGCAGATGGGCGTTGAAGAAGTGGATGGTGAAGATGAAGCCGATCGCCAGCAGGGCTTCGTAGCCGTGCACGATGGTGGCGACGTTGAACATCCAGCCGGGCAGGAAGAGCGCGAAGAACTCGGGGAACCAGAGCATGAGCCCCGAGGTGGCGATGATGACCGACCCGCCGACCTCCGCGACGTAGTCGAATTTTTCCCAGTAGGTCCAGCGGTCGAAGCGCGGCTTGCTGCCGCCGGCGAAGAACCACCGGTACATGCCGACGCAGTCCTTCACATCCTTCCACCGCGGCAGCATGGTGGCCGGCCCCAGGAGCATCTCGCGGACGCCGTGCCTGCGGAACCGCCGCACGACGCCGACGAAGTGGACGGCGAAGTTGGCCAGGAGCATGACGGCAAAGACACGGTGCCACCAGCCGGCCGACTGCACGCCGCCCAGGGCCGTCATCAACGCCCTGGCCCAGCCCTTCTCGGCATACAGCAGCGGCAGGCCGGTGAGCGTCAGGCCGAAGAAACTCACAATCACGAAGGCGTGGTTGATGCGGTCCACGCGGTTGAAGCGACGAATGGCGTGTGCGGCGGCGGCGTGACGCACGGGTCGGCCGGACCGCCGGCGCTCGATCATCGACCGGCCGAGCCACAGCACCGAGTGCAGCCCGAAGAATCCGAACGCGAAGCTCATCATGACAATGAAGTAGAGCCAGACGCCGTGCAGCAGCGGATAGCTGTGACTGTCACGATGATCGGCATGCGGCTGGTAAAGGGCGAAGCGGGCGTTGGCGCGCGGGTGGCACGCCTGGCAGGTGGTGACGATGTGCTCCTGGCTGAGCCGGGAGTCGGGATCGTCGAGGCGCTGCACGTCATGCGCGCCGTGGCAGTCGCTGCACCGGGCCGCCCGTTCATACCCGAGAGCGGTCACCTGGCCGTGGTAGCTGGCGCGATAGGTTTCATAGAACGAGCGTCGCGATCCCTCGCGCGGCCGGTTGTGGCAGTCGCCGCATTCGGCCACGAGATCGAGCATGAAAGCGGGCGTGTCGGTGCGGGTGATGGCGTGGGCGGTGTGGCAGTCGCTGCACACCGGTGCTTGCGGATCGCCGGCCGCCAGTTGCCGGCCATGCACGGACTGCTGATACGTTTCGTTGATGCCGACGTGACATTGCCCGCAGGTTTCGGCCACGTGCTGACGATGCACCGTTGACCGCGGGTCGCTGGAGGCGAGCACTTTGTGTTCGCCGTGGCAATCGGCACAGGTGGCCGCGACCACCAGCCCGGCGCGGGTGACGGCCCGGCCATGGACGCTTTCGAGATAGAGGCTTACGTGGTCGCGGCCGCTGGCACCGTTGCTGGTCAGGTGGGTGCTGTGACAGTCGCCGCACGTTTTGACAACGTTGAGCGGATGGGTCTTTGAAGCGCGGTCGGTGCTGGGCAGGATGGCGTGATCGCCGTGGCAAGTGACGCAGGTGGGCGCATCGGGTGTGCCGCTCCGGGCCGCGTGGGCATGCTGGCCGGCCACGAAGTCCGCCACCTCGCCGCTGTGGCATGAGCCGGTGGCGCAACCGACGGGGGCACTGGCGGCGGCATGAGGCAGCGTTTCCATGCCCAGGTGGCAATCGGTGCAGGCGATCGCCGCATGCACGCTGCGCGTCAGGTCGCTGCCGGGGATGTAAAGCCGCGGCCGCGTGGCCGGAGCGTCCTCGCTGATCCGGTCCGAGGGGGCGACCATCGAGGCCCGCTCGGTGGGCGAGAGCACGGCGATGTGGGACTGACCGTGGCAGTTGAGACAGCGGCGATTCTCGATCTCGGCGTCAGCAACCTCGCGTGCCCGGGCGACCCCCGTTGAAAGGACCATAAGCCCGAGCATCGCCAGTCCGGCCCACAGCCCTGACCGGGGGCGCCGGGGCCGCCGGGCGTGTCGGCCCTGTGCCGGGCGACAGGGAGCGGGTTGTTGTGCCCGAAGAAGGGTCGCGGTCGGATTGGCGATCGGCGCGCGGTTCATGCGTAGGCGGGCCCTGGGGTGTACCGATACCACCCGCGCCATCGCATAAGCCGTGCCAGGGGCATGCCGGTCTGGAACCGCCCCAGCAGCCTTTGCTTACGTCGGTTTCTCAGAAATTACCGCCGCGTCGCCCGCCGCTTCCCGTTCGCGGGAAGGCTCGCATTCAACCGGGAGCAGTACCGTGAAAGTCACCCCGCCAGCCGGCTCGCAGCGGAACAGCAGTTCACCCCCCTGCCGGCGGACCAGGCTGTAGCTGATCGACAGCCCCAGCCCCGTCCCCTTGCCCACGGGCTTGGTCGTGAAGAAAGGTTCGAAAATGCGCCCCCGGTGTTCGGGACGGATGCCCGGCCCATTGTCCCGCACCTCGATGCTCACCCACCCGCCCTGTCGGGCCGTCCGCACCGTCAGCCGCGGCGAGGCGATATCCTGCAGCGCATCCAGCGCATTGATAATCAGGTTCACCAGCACCTGCTGCAGCGGTTGGACCAGCAATGGGATTTCGCCCGCGTCGTCGGCCAGCTCCACCGACAGCGTCACCGGCTTGATCCGCCGATCGAACCGCAGCACATCCAGAGCCTGACGCACCACCTCGTTGACGGCCATGGTCTGCCGTTGCTGGTCGGCCGGATGGGCGAAAGTCTTCATCTGCTGGATGATCTGGTCGATGCGCTGCACCTGATCGCGCAGGGTGGTCAGGGTGTCGGCATTGATGCGTTCGGGCCGTCGCTGCAGCAGTTGCAGCAGACTGTCCATGCTCGCCAGCGGGTTGGTGATTTCGTGTGTGATGCCGGCCGCCATCTGGCCCATGGCCACCATCTTCTCGTGCTGGACCATGTTCCGCTGCTGGCGGCGCAGCATGTCGGTCATGGCGCGGATGCGGCGGTTCTGACGCACCAGTCGGCGCTGGTGGCCGCGGAGGATCCGCGTGATGCGGCTGGTCAGGTAGACCGTCAGCAGCAGCGTGAGCACCCAGCCGATCGCCACCAGTTGGACTTGCGGATCGGCCGGCCACTGCCGCGTCAGCGTCAGTCCGGCGGCCATCAGCAGCACCGCGGCCGCGGCCCCGCCGTAGGCCAGCAGCGGCGGCAGCAGCAGACTGGCGATGACCATGTGAAAGACGAAGAAACCGCTGACCGGGCTGAGCGCCCCGCCGCTCCACAGGGCCAGCAGCGTCAGGCAGCCAAGGTCGAGCAGGATCTGCGCCCCTGCCAACGTCAACAGCAGACGCCGTCGCGACTGACCCGCGGCGGGCACGCGCCGGAGCATCAAGCGGACCGCCAGGTTGTAGCCTGCGATGGCCAGGCCCAGCACCAGGCCGTGGACCGCCAGCTCGTCCCATCGCGGCAGCCATCGCCCCGCGAGTGACGCGGCGATCACCCCCGCCGCCGCCAGCCAGCGCAACTGGATGAACCAGTTGAGCTGCATGTACAGCGGGCCGCGCTGGGAAGGTGCCTTTTTCATTCGTGGGGTGTGGCGGGTCGGTCAGCCTGCCGTTCGTCCTGTTCCTCGGCCAGTGATTTCTCCACATCGAGCATCTTCACACCAGCGATGTAGTCCGTCAGCACGATGCGACGGACGTGCTTCAGGTCCTGGACGAACCTGGTCATGCGGGCCAGCCCCTCACGGATCTGCCGCATTGTCTTTTCCAGGTTCTCGTCGCCGGCGCTGCGACGACTGAGCAGATGCAGTTGCAGGTCGATGATGGATGCGGCCGTGTTCAGCTCGTGATTCAGCGCCAGGGCCACCTGCTGCAGCACCTCCATGCGGCGCTTCTCGACCGCCTGGAGCTGCTCGGCCATGGCGTTGTAGGCGTCGGCGAGCTGGGCAAATTCTCCCTGGCCGTCGAGGCGCACGCGATGATCGTAGCGGCCGACGCCCAGTTGCCGCGTCGCCTCCACCAAGGTGTCGATCGGCCGCAGCACCATCACCGCCGCCCGCAGCAGCATAATGACCGCGACGTTGATGACGATCAGGAACACCAGCGCCAAGGCCAGCACCAGCCATCGGAAGCGCGCGGCAAGATCCTGTTGCCGCAAGTCGACACTGCGGCGGATTTGCCGCGCCAGCGGCATGGCGTCCTGTTGCAGCCGGATCGCCAGGTCCAGCGCCGCCTCCGTGTGCGCCTGGGCCAGTTGCGGATCCTGGACGGTGCCCAGCACGCCGACGCGATGGCGAAAGTCCGGGTAGTAGTCGGCCATGGCCTGAAAATGCTCGCGTACCTCCGGTCGGCGGCACATCTCGGACATCCCGATGCGCGTCACCAGCGCCCCCGCCTGCTCCACGGCTTCGAGCAGCGGGTCCAGGTGGTTTTCGCGGCCGACTTTCAGGTTGTAGAGATGCACTTCGATCTGGTTGATCGCCAGGTTCAGATCCCCGACATCCTCGAGCACCAGCCAGACGGTGGTGCGCAGCCGCTCCATGTCACCAAGCACCTTCTGCAGCAGGCCGATGGCCGCCACGGCCGCGACCGCCAGCAGCAGCACCAGGGAGCCCAGCGTCACCAGAAGCCGCCGACGCAGCATCACCCACCGCCTCCGGGGGCCGGCCCTTCAAGTTCCATCCGCTCCCAGGCGGCGCCAAGATCGCCGACCATCTCGAACACGTTGGCCAGGTCGGCGGCGTCGCAGGGGATGAAACCGTGCAGCCCCATCGCCTCAAGCGCCAGCCGGGCGTCAGGGTCGCCAGCCATGCCCAGGCAGGCCTCCCGCAATGCGTCAGCGATCGCCGCATCGAGATCGCGGCGTGCCACCAGCGGGTTCTCGGGCACCGGCTTGGTCTGTGCCAGTCGCCGCAGCGTGACGCCCGTTTCGCGCTCCAAGTGCTCAAGCCGTGCGTTCTTGGCCGCGCCGGCGTCGACCTCGCCGTTCATCACCATCCGCACCGATTCATCATGCGTGCCGACCCACACGACGCGACAGCAGCCGGGCGGCAGGCCCATCGTCACTGACTCGCGCACCAGCACCAGGTGGCCGCCGGTGGTGGCGCGCACCATGGCCACGCGCTTTCCCGCCAGGTCCGTAATCGACCGGATGGGCGAATCTTCGCGCGTGAACACCACGCCGTAATACGTACTCACTCCACCGGGGTATTGCGGCCGCACCAGCACCCGCACATGGAGGCGATCCACCGCCAGCGCCGCGGCCAGCGACCCGAGAAAGGCCGCGTCGGCCTCACCTTCCCGCAGATCCCGCAGCGCCCCCTCATATGTACGCGAAGTCCGCAGCTCCACGGGGCGGCCAAGCTTCGTCGCCAGGTAATCGGCCAGGGTGCGGTATCGCCGGTGCTGCTCGAAGATGTCCCGTTCCGGAATAATCGCGATCCGTAGCGGCGCTGCGGCAGCGGTGGTGTCAACGGCGGTGCCGGCCGCCACGTCGTCCGTGGGCGCCCGGCCCAGCCAGAACAGCGCCACAACCGCCAGCGTCATCAGGCCCAATACGGCAGCAATCTGCAACGCCTTCACGTTCGGTTCCTCGGAGGACTGGCGACACCGACGACACCATCAAACCCCGTGCCGCACTCGCCGTGGCACGCGGTGTGCAGTAGGAAACGCATGGTGAGGCGATCAAGAATTGACCGGGACCTGGCCACGCTCGCGCAGTTTATCCGCATTTACTGCGCCGATCACCACGACGCGGGTCAGCGCTCGGCCTGCGACCTGAAAAACCACGACATCGAGGCCATCCACGGCCAGCCCCTGCTGCTCTGTCCCGACTGCCGGAAATTGCTGGCCCACGCTTTCGCCAAGCGCGTCCACTGCCCCATGGACCCCAAGCCAAGCTGCAAGCACTGTCCGCGCCACTGTTACCACCCCGCCTACCGGGACCGCATCCGCGAAGTCATGAAGCACTCTGGCCGCAAACTGGTGCTCCGCGGGCGGCTGGACCTGCTGCTGCATTTACTGATTTGAGGAACGCGCTCCGGCCGGAATTCCCGCCAATGAGAACCCGGCAGCGTGCCGATCACGCGGCACGGCGGCCATTCACGGGCATCAGGCATGGAACGGCTACGGGACCGGGGGAGCCGGGACGGCCGGGGCGGCCGGGGGCTCGGCGTCGTTGTCGGTCTCGCCCGCGGGCGTCTGCCCGTCCGCGTTGCGGGGGATGTCCAGTTCGTCGATCTTGCGGTACAAGCTTGACACCCCGATGCCCAGTTGTCTGGCCGTTTCCGCCTTGTCGTAATGATGCCGGCGCAGGCAGTGCAGGATGTGCTGACGCTCGAACTGGGCCATTGCCTGCTTGAGATCCTCGCTCACGTCGTCGGTGATGCCGTCGGTGGCAAAGGGCAGGTCCTCGACGCCGATGTGCCGGTCGTCGGCAAAAATGATCGCGCGCTCGATGACGTTTTCCAGCTCCCGCACATTGCCGCGCCATGGGTGGTTGAGCAGCGCCCGCATCGCGCCGTTGGTGATGCCGGGGGCCTGCCGGCTCATCTGCCGCGCGTACTTCTCAATGAAATGATGAGCCAGCAGCGGGATGTCCTCTTTGCGCTCGCGCAGCGGTGCGATATGCAGTTTCACGACGTTGAGCCGATACAGCAGATCCTCGCGAAACTGCCCCTGCTCGACCATCCTGTCGAGATCCTGGTTCGAGGCCGCCACGATGCGCACGTCCACCGCCCGCGGCCGTGTGTCGCCCACCGGCACCACCACCCGCTCCTCGAGTACCCGCAGCAGCGAGCTTTGCACCGCCAGCGGCAGCGTGGAAATCTCATCGAGGAACAGCGTGCCCCCGTGGGCGGCCTCGAAGTAGCCGATCTTGTCGCGGATCGCCCCGGTGAACGCCCCGCGCCGATGGCCGAACAGCTCCGATTCGATCAGCGAATCCGGTATCGCCCCGCTGTTGACCGGCACGAACGGCCGATCACGCGTGACCCCGTTGTAATGGATCGCCCGGGCGATCAGCTCCTTGCCGGTTCCCGATTCGCTGACGATCAGCACGTTGCTCTTGACCTGTGACAGCCGCCGCACGCTGTCGAAGAGTCTGACCATCGCCTGCGAGCAGCCCACGAGGTTGTGAAACGTGCTCTCGGAGGCCAGTTGCTCGGTCATGACCTGACGGACATGGACGAGCTCGCTGTACTCCAGGGCCCGCTGCACTTTCATCAGCACGTCGTCGAACTGGGCCGGCTTGAGCAGATAGTCGTACGCCCCGGCCCGCATGGCCGCCACGGCGCTTTCGACCGTGCCGTAGGCGGTGATCATGATCACAGGCGTCTGCGGCACCGTCTTGCGGAGGTATGCCAGCAGAGCGGTCCCATCCATGCGCGGCATGCGTATGTCGGACAGCACCAGATCGACGGGCCGCTGCAGCACGACTTCGCACGCCGCCTGCCCGTCGGCCGCCTGCACAACCTCATAGCCCTCGCCGCCGAGCAACTCCGCCAGCGACTCGCGCAGAACTGTCTCATCCTCGACCAGCAGAATCGTCTTGCCCATAAGCCGCACCTGGATGGACAGATCTTAGCCGCCGTTGGGAATTGTCCCAAATGCATCGGGCGGCCCGTGGCCCATGTGCATGACACAGATTGATGCTTCAACGCGCAGCCGGTAGGCTCGTTGACCGCGTCACTGATGCATGAGCGAGATCGCTGTGGGGGTGAGGAGAGCCCGGTTTGACTCAGAAGATCCGCGACACAACGCGAGCACAGCGCGGCGGCATGATCGGGGCCGGCTTCTTCGCGCAGCATCAGCTTGACGGCTGGCAGCGTGTCCAGGGCGGGCGGATCGTCGCTGTGTGCGACCTGGACCCGGCCCGAGGCCGCGCCGCGGCCGAGCGCTTCGGCATCGAGCACGTCCACACCTCCCCGCAGCGGATGCTCGA
>CAZUUQ010000023.1:0-35437 GCA_964622625.1 uncultured Phycisphaeraceae bacterium
CACGTCGATGCGCACGATCGGCTGATGGTGGTAGCGGCTGCGGTGGAGCATCAGGTCCAGCAGCGTGAACAGGTGGTCCTGCCGCGGGCCGCGTTCGGCGGAGCCGTCGTCGGCGATTCGCACGTCACGGTAGCGCTCGGTGCCCGCAAGGGTGGTGAGCGTCTCGCGGGCGTAGGTGTCGAGAATCTTGGCTCGGCCGCGGTCGAAGACGGCCAGCGTGCGCAGGGGTTCGAGGTTGACCGCCGCCATGAAGCCTGCGTGTTCTGCGTCGAGTGTCGGTTTCTCGGCCGCGTCGACATGGGCATCCAGATGAACCAGTTCATCGACCGACGCGGGGTCGGGCGCGACGTAGTGGGGCGGGTGAGCATTGCCGTCCACCGAGCCGCGCACCTGCGCGTGGGCGGCGACGGTCATGGCGGTCAGAGTCAACAGGGTCAGCACTACGACGGAGTAACGCATGATGATTTTTCTGAGGTTTGAGGTCGCGGCGTCAGCGCCATGATAAGGGTTCAGGCGGCATGCGACGGCGCGGCCGCATCAGCATCGGGGGAGAGTTGTGCCTGGATGCGGCGTTTGCGGCGGCGCAGCAGGGCGGGCTTGACGTAGAAGGCCCAGGGGATGCCGACGAACAGCATCACCGAGCCGACGAAGATCACACGGATGGCCGCGTTGTTACCCACGCCGATGATGGAGAAGCGCTGCTGGTTGAGGAAGCGCCCCTGGTCATCGACGGCGTTGCGCCGCGGATCGCGGGTTTCGCCGGGATCCCATCCCGTCTGGCTGAGCTTGAGTCGGCCGTAGCGTGCCTGGTGGACCAGTCCCGCCAGCAGGCTGCCGCCCTGGGATTCGATGGCACGGTCCAGCGTCTGGCCGTGGGCGATCAGGGGATTGTTGAGGCGCGTCTGGGCGCGGACGGTCTGGCCGCTGGGCTGGTTATGCGCATCGAGCAGGTGCAGCACGAGGTGGGACACGTAATCGCGGGGAATCTCCGTGCCGGGGTAGGGCTGCATCTCAAAGCCGACCAGTTCCATGGCGAAGGGCAGGGGATGCCGCACGCGGCTGAAGGCCAGGGCGATATGCGTGCCGTCGGGCAGGGCGACGATGGCCGGCTCATTGCCCGGCTCGGGGATTTCGGGGTAACGCATGTGCGCCAGCCAGACGCGCTGCGACCAGGTCGAGCCGTCGGGCCGCGGCATGGACAGATCGACCGGCAGCAGTGCGTGCAGGAACGTGCCTTCCTCAGAAGCCTTGCGCTGCGACCGGGGCGTGGGCACGCCGATGGTCGTCTGTTTCGCGTGTGTGAAACGGTCCAGGACATGGCACCAGATTTCCCCATGGGTGGTGGAAGCCACGGGGAAGCGGTTGCTGTCAAAGACGGCCGTCAGGGGTTGGTCACCCGGCAGTCGCGCGATCAGGCGCAGCGAGCGGGCGTCGGGCGTCTGGGCGATGAGGTGGAACTGGGCCTGGCTGTTGTCGAGGTAGACCAGGCGGATGGCGGGGTCGGGATCGCGGCGCTGACCCATGGGCCCCATCATGCCGGCAGCGGCCTGGTCGGTCGTGGGCACGAAATCCTGACTGCGTTCGGGGAAGCGGTGCATGACCATGCGGCGGAACATCTCGCCGTCACGTTCGATCCGCACGGTGGCGCGGGTGTCACGGGCGCCTTCGTACCCAGGGGTGACGAAGGGCATGCCGTAGTCACCGATCGCTTCGACGGTCAGCCGATAACCGGTATCGGCCACGTCGATGGTCATACCTTCGTCGATGGCGTAAACGGCGCGCACGCCTGCCGCGGGGATTTCGACGATCAGGCCGTGCCGCGCGGGGCGGGTGCCGGCCGCGGCGGGGGGGATGGCGGTGGTCAGGTCTTCGATGCGCTGTGTGTCGGGTTGATGGAGGAACTCAATGGCCAGGCCGGGCCAGTGCCTGTAGCGCTGGGCGGGTGCGCCGGCCACAAGCGTGGCTTCGAGGGCGTCGTCATCCATGGGGCCATCGGCATCGCCGAGGGCGACGCGCAGCGCGGGGTTGGGCGCGGCGCCGCCGGTATCGTCAGCGACGTTGATCCATTGCGGCTGCAGGTTGCCGTAGGCGATAAAGCCGGGGATCACCGCCTGAAGCTGCTCACCGAGCACGGACTGAAAGGCGGTCGACTCGTGCAGGCGGATATCGAGGCTGCCTGATTCATAGTCGTTGTAGCGCGGCAGTTCGGGCAAGGGGAGCATGATCTCGCGGCCGAGGGCGACGACGTAAATGGCTGGATCGGTGCGGTCGTAGAAGGCGGTGACGGGCCGGCCGCCCAGATCGTCACGGAAGATGACCGCATCGCCTTCGACCTTGAATGAACCGTAGAAGATGCTGCCCACCGCGATGAGCACGATGCCGCTGTGGACTGTCAGCACGCCGAGGTTGACGAAGCGGAATTCGATGCGGCGGAGGGTGGCCCAGATGAGGTTGACCACGAACAGGCCGAGCACGAGCTTCAGCGGCCACCAGGAGTAGAATTCCAGCTCGGTCATTTCGAGGGTGGGCAGACGGTAGACGATGGTGGCGCGGTAGGCGTGGAACCAGTCGGTCGCGGCCAGGTGCGTGGCGGCGGCGCGGCAGGCGAAGGCCGTGGCGCCGGCGGCGAACACCATGAGCAGGGCGCTGCCCACCAGGCCCAGGCGTCGGCGCAGGCGGACCATCAGCAGCATGGCCGGGGCGAAAATGCCGATGCCGATCAGCCCGTAGACCGCTCCGACGGCCAGGAACGCCAGCGGCACGCTGCCGACCATGCCGTAGAGGGCGACGAAAGTCAGCAGCGTGACGGCCAGGGTGATGGAACTGAACGCCCGTGTCAGCCAGCGCAGGGGTGCCGGCAGCAGCAGGTCAGCCTGTTTGATGCGTTGGTACTTGAGGCTCACGGAGAGTCGATCCGGGGGGCGGTTGCAGGCGTCGGGTGCGTCGAGGCGGAGCGGTGGAAACAGCGGGTCAGCTGCCCGGCTGTTTCCCGGGAAGTCAATGTCGCGACAGTATAAGGCCGATGACACAGCGGGACAGGAACGCAGTGGCCGCGCAAACAGAAGTCAAATAAGTGTGTTGATTCATCTTCACGGGCATGAGAACAAACAACCACGCCTGGTTATAATAAAAGCCTCGCCCCCAAGGCGCGTGGGCTGACTAGAATGGCCCAAGCGCCCCCACGAGATTGTTGTTCACGCTATTCCCATCCAAACCCCCAGGCTCCGAGGAGACCCCATGGTTTCCGGGACAGACACGCAGACTCGGCCGCAGGCCGCGCGCCACACTGACAGACAGGACTTGGTCTCCGCAGTTGTGCGCTTCGCCGGCGACTCGGGTGACGGCATGCAGTTGGCCGGCACGCAGTTCACCGATACGTCGGCCATCATCGGCAACGACGTGGCCACCTTGCCGGATTACCCGGCCGAGATCCGCGCCCCGGCGGGCACGGTCCCCGGTGTGTCGGGCTTTCAGATTCACTTCGCCGCCACCGACATCCACACGCCCGGCGACGAGGTCAACGCGCTGATCGCCATGAACCCGGCCGCGTTCAAGGCGCACATCAGCGACGTGGTGGCCGGCGGCATCGTCGTGGTCAACGACAGCGAGTTCGACAAGGTCAACCTCCGCAAGGCCGGCTACCAGGAGGAGTACAACCCGCTGGACGACCCGGTCTACCAGCAGAAGTACAAGATTTACCGCGTGCCGATCACGCGGCTCAACGAAGAGAGTCTGGCCGACACGGGCATGGGCGCCAAGGACATCGGCCGCTGCAAGAACATGTTCGCGCTGGGGCTGATCTATTTTCTCTACGATCGGCCGCTGGACCAGACGATCAAGTATCTCAACGATTACTTCGGGGCCAAGAAAAAGCTGCCGCAGGTCGCGGAGGCGAACATCGCGGCCCTTAAGGCGGGCTACTACTTCGGCGAGACGGCGGAGATCTTTCCCGTCCGCTACCACGTGGCCAAGGCGACGCCCAAGCCCGGCGTCTACCGCAAGGTCACCGGCAACGAGGCCGCGGCCATGGGGCTGATCACGGCCGCGAAGCTGGCGGGCAAGCAGTTGATTTATTGTTCGTATCCGATCACGCCGGCCAGCGACATCCTGCACAGCCTGGCGGCGATGCGCAACTACGGCGTCAAGACCGTGCAGGCTGAGGACGAGATTGCGGCGATGTGCGCGGCCATCGGTGTGGCCTACGCGGGGCAACTGGGCGTCACCGGCACCAGCGGCCCGGGACTGGCGCTCAAGAGCGAGGCGATCGGCCTGGCGGTGATGACCGAGCTGCCGGTCCTGATCATCAATGTGCAGCGTGGCGGACCGAGCACCGGTCTGCCGACCAAGACAGAGCAGTCGGACCTGCTTCAGGCGATGTTCGGGCGCAACGGCGACTGCCCGGTGGTGGTGATCGCGGCGCAGAGTCCGGCCGACTGCTTCGACACCGCGATCGAGGCGGCCCGCATCGCCCTGCGCTTCATGGTGCCGGTGCTGCTGCTGAGCGACGGCTACATCGCCAACGGCGCCGAGCCATGGCCCGTGCCCAATGCGAGTGACTTTGAGCCGATCACCGTCACGCATCCCGGACCGGTTGAAGCCGGCAACGGCAGCGATGAAACGACGGAGGGCGACGGCTTTCAGCCCTACGCCCGCAACAGCGACGGCGCCCGGCCGTGGGCCATTCCCGGCACGGCCGGCCTGGAGCACCGCATCGGCGGGCTGGAGAAGCAGGAAATCACCGGCAACGTCAGCTACGACCCGGACAACCACCAACGCATGACGGAGCTGCGCCATCAGAAGGTGGCCAACGTCGCGAAGGTGATCGCGCCGGTCAAGCCTTACGGCGACGAGAGCGGCGACCTGCTGCTGGTCGGCTGGGGCGGGACGTATGGCTCGATCCGCACGGCGGTCGACCGCGCCCGGGCCGAGGGGATCAATGTCTCGGCCCTGCACCTGCGCCACCTGAACCCGATGCCCGCGAATCTCGGCCAGGTGCTGCGGAAGTTCAAGAAGGTGCTGGTGCCGGAGCTGAACACCGGCCAGCTTCGCCTGCTGCTGCGGGCGAAATATCTGGTCGACGCCCGCGGCCTGAATAAGATTCAGGGCAAGCCGTTTCTGGTCGAGGAGATTCTTCAGGCCATCCGCCTGATGAGCAGCGGCGGCTGGGGCGAGGCCGACTCGATCTCGCCGGTGCAGCACGAGGTACGGGCCCGCGCGTGAGCCGGCGGGTGGAACTCTCAAGATGCGACAAAGGAGCGCCGCGACAGGCGCGAAGTAACGATGACGACTGATACGCGACCGACATCATTGAAAGCCAAGGATTTCGCTTCCGACCAGGACGTGCGCTGGTGCCCGGGTTGCGGCGACTACGCGATCCTCAACCAGGTGCGCAAGGTCTGCGCCGCGATCGGCAGCCGCCGCGAGAAGACGGTGTTCGTCTCCGGCATCGGCTGTTCGAGCCGGTTCCCGTACTACATGAACACCTATGGCTTTCACTCGATCCACGGCCGGGCTCCGGCGGTGGCGACGGGGGTCAAGGTGGCCAACCCCGACCTGGACGTGTGGGTCGTCACCGGCGACGGCGATGGGCTGTCGATCGGCGGCAACCATCTGATGCACATCCTGCGGCGAAACGTGAACGTGAACATTCTGCTGTTCAATAACCGCATCTACGGCCTGACCAAGGGGCAGTATTCGCCCACCAGCGAGGAGGGCAAGCGGACCAAGAGCAGCCCGATGGGCGCGATCGACCTCCCGATCTTTCCGATCTCCATCGCTCTGGCCAGCGAAGCCAGCTTCGTGGCCCGCACCGTTGACGTGGACCGCAACCTGGGCGACATCCTGGAGGCCGCGGCACGGCACAAAGGCTCGTCCTTCGTGGAGATTTACCAGGACTGCAATATCTTCAACCACTTCGCCTTCAAGCACGCCACCGACAAGGCGACCAAGGATGACCATGTCGTCTACCTCGAGCACGGCAAGCCCATGATCTTCGGCAAAGACCGCGACAAGGGTCTGCGTCTCGACGGCAGCCGCAAGCCGGAGGTCGTGCAACTCGGCAAGGGCATCCAGGAAGACGATCTGCTGTTCCACGACGAGACTGACGAGAACCTGGCGTTCCTGCTCAGCCGCCTGTCGTACCCTGAATTTCCCGAGCCGCTGGGCGTCTTCTACCGGGCCACGGACGAGACATACGAGAATCTGCTGGACGAACAGGTGCGCAGCGCCACACAATCGCAAGGCGAAGGCACGCTCGAAGCTCTGTTCAACGCCGGCGACACCTACACCATCCAGGGCTGACGCGCATTCCCCGGCCGCAACGTTAAGCTGACGGTGACGACGGCATCGCGCCCCGTATCGGGTGTTGTCGCCATGAGGGTCGCCGCGTTATGGGTCACTGGTATACGAGTCTGCGCGACCAGCTTGCCGCGGCGAGACAGCGCCCGCGAGAGTTGCCGTTGGAGGGCGGGGCGTCGCTGCTGCTGACCGAGCACGGCGCGCGGGTGATGGCGGTGGGGCTCGACGGCCTGGCGGACAACCCCTTCTGGACGCCTGCGAAGGTCAGCGGCAGCCCGGCCGGCGGGGACCGGCTGTGGATCGCGCCGGAGGTCGCCTACTTCTGGCCGTCGCTGGACAAGGCTCGCGAAGATCCGGTTCGCTGGGCAGTCACGCCGCCGGCCGTCGATCCCGCGTCCTATGCTGTCGCGCGGGCCGATGAGAGGCACGTGCTGTTCGATGCGGAGATGGCTCTGACCGACGCCCGCGCGGGCAAGTCGATCCGCCTGCGCGTGCAGCGGGGCTTTCACGGCGTGGAGCGCCCGGCCGCGCTGCCCACCGACGTGGTGTGGGCCGGCTACGGCACAAGTCATACGCTGACCGTACTCGGCGGCGACGCCGGGGCCGTGGCCGGCGCGTGGGCGCTGCTGCAGTTGCCGGCCATCGGCACGCTGATCTGCCCAACCACGCGGCCTCTGAAGGTCGGCAATGACGTCACCAGCTACTACGATCCTTTCGGCGACTGCCACGTGCAGACCGACGGCCAGCGGCTGCGGTTTCTGATTGACGGGCGGCGGCGGATCAAGATGGGGGTGCGGGCTGAGTGGACCAACGGGCGCATGGGCTATTACCGCACCACTGCCGGCGGCAGGGCGGTGCTGATCGTCCGCGTCTTCAACCCACAGCCGGGAGAGCCCTACGTCGATGTGCCCCGCAGTGCGGACATCAGCACCCGTACCGGCGGCGACTGCCTCCAGGCGTACTGCGACGACGGCACATTCGGCGGATTCGGCGAGATGGAGCACCACGATCCGGCCGTGATCGTCGGCAGCGGACCAGCGCAGCGCGGCGGCAGCTTCGTCACGCATGTGCTGGCCGGTTCCGATCGCGCGGTTCGCGCGGCCGGCGAGGCGCTGCTGGGTGTGGAAGTATCCCCCATTGTCACGGGGTGAAACGTGTCAATGTGTTTGTGCCATGGCATCGCAAAGGAGATGGTCATGCACGAATCGCTGCGGGAACTGGCGCGGTCCACGGTCGACAGGAAGATCGGCGGGGTGTGCGGCGGTCTGGGCAAATACACGCCGCTGCCGTCGTGGATGTGGCGGGCCCTGTTTGTGATGCTGATTTTCTTCGGCGGCTTCGGCCCGATCGCCTACGTCTGCATGTGGATCTTCATGCCGGTGGAAGGCTTCCAGAACCGCTGACCCCGCCTCGGAAGCCCGCAAGTGACGGCCCGCTGCCGAGCAGGAATGCACGTGGCCTATATACCCCATTGGGCGCGGGCGGCGGCCATCGACACGTTCTTCTCCGGCTCGCTCATCCAGGCGTAGTGGCCGATGGGGTTGTCGCCGATCCAGCGCTCATCGACCGGGTCGGCCGCGGGCTGGAAGCGCACGTCGGCCGAGAGGCGGAAGCGCGGCGTGGTGTTGGTCGTGGACGCGTGCATCGTATACATGCCGAAGATCAGCACATCGCCGGGGCCGAAGCGCGGCGTGGTCAGCCAGCGCCCGCCGTACTGCTCGACGATCTCCACCGGGTCATCGCTGAACCAGCCCTGCACGCGGTCACGGTCGACGTCCATGCGGCCGTAGGTGCGACGCACCTTCTCGAACGACGGATGGTTGTGTGACCCTTCACACACGGCCAGCACGCCATGCTCGATGGGGATGTCGCCCATGGGAATCCATGTCGTGTGCAGCCGATCCGATCCCCGGCCCATGTAGACCACGTCGTAATGCGCGCCGGTGAACTGCTCGTGGCCGACGGCCCGCATCCACTTGTAGTCGAACGTCAGGGCCGGCTCCTCGAAGAAACGCGAGAAAAAATCGAACAGCTCAGTAGCTTCGAGGACCGCACGCACATCCGGATGATGGGTGATGCCTTTGCGGCCCATCAGGCCGACGCTTTTGCCGCCGCGCGGCATCACGCCTTCGAGCACCGGTGTGCCCGGCGTCAGTGCGCCTTGCTCATCCATGAACCGCATCACGGTTTCACGGGCCTGACGCACCTTGGCCGGGTCGATCAGCCCGCGCAGCAGCAGGTAGCCGTCCTCGGCCATGCGGCGGCGCAAGGCGTCATAGTCGCCGCGGATGTCATCCGATTCATGCAGCAGGCCCATGTAGGGTCCGCCGAGTTCCAGTTCACACCTGCCCAGTCGCACCAGCATCGTGAAACGTCTCCAGGGCGCATGCCCGCGTCCACCGGCAATGATTACCACAGGCATGCGGCTTATCAAGCGATGAGGTTCACGTGCCGCTGGGCATCAGGATCGTCTGGCCGGTTTCGAACTCGCGTCGGCCGGTGATGCAGTCGACCAGCACGCCGGCCACGGTCATGGGATCGAGCGTCTGTTCAGGGGGAATTATCTTTTCGTCGAACAGGGCCCGCAGCATCGGTGTCTCGACCGCGCCGGGCGCAACGGTCACGGCCCGGATGTCCATGTCGCGGCCCTCGACGCCGACGCAGCTTGTGAACATGTTGACGCCCGTCTTCGCGGCCGCATACATCGAAAAACCCGGAAACGGATCGACGGAAGCCATGGAGGAGATACTGGCCACGATGCCACTTTTCTGCCGCGTGAACACCGGCCAGGCCGCGGCGGTCAGCAGCACCAGGGCGCTGAGGTTGGTGTCGACGCACCGCCGCCACAGGTCCGGTGTGATGCGGTCGATCGTCCCCCGCGGCGCGTCGCCCGCCACGTGCACCAGCGCATCAAGCCGGCCGAACGCATGCACGGCCGCGTCAACCAGTTGCCGCGGCACATCGTCATCGGTCAGATCGCCGACGACGACTTCCACACGTCCGGATGGCGCACCCTCCCGCTCGATCGCCGTCCGGGCGGCATCGAGCCGCTGGCGCGAACGGCCCGTTACCAGCAGGCCGTATCCCGCCCGCGCCAGCAGCATCGCGCAAGCGCGCCCGATGCCGCCGGACGCGCCGGTGATCAGAGCGACCGGTGACATGTCAGCGGAATGCGACATCACGACTCCTTCCTACGCAGGTGCGGGCGGCCACAGCACGATCGTCTTATACTTGCCCCATGCTACCCGGACCCAGCGGCGCGTATCACCTGTTCACAGCCTTCGGCATTCGCGTCTACCTGCACTGGACGTGGTTCCTGCTGGCCGCGTTCGCCGTCCAGTTCCGCCCTCAGGACTGGTCGGCCGTCGATCGTCTCGCCGTGATGGTCGGCGTTTTCGGCATCGTGCTGCTGCACGAGTTCGGCCACTCGCTCGCCTGCCGATCCGTCGGCGGACGGGCCGACCAGATCGTCCTCTGGCCGCTCGGCGGCGTCGCTTTCGTCCAGCCGCCCGTCCGACCCGGAGCCGTGCTCTGGAGCATCGTCGCCGGGCCCCTGGTCAACGTCCTGCTCATCCCCGTCTTCCACGGCGCCTGGCTGTTGGCCCACAACCTCACCGGTGAGTCGCAGTGGACCAGCATGCTTTCGCTGCTGTCAGTCATCAACCTCGTCCTGCTGATTTTCAACATGCTGCCGATCTACCCTCTCGATGGCGGCCAGACGCTGCAGGCCCTGCTCTGGTTCATCGTCGGCCGGGTGCGCAGTCTGTTCATCGCCGCGTGGATCGGCATGGTCATCGGCATCGCCGCGGGTGTGACCATGCTCATCATGGGCGACATCTGGATGGTCGTCCTGGCCCTGTTCGTCGTCCTGCGCTCCTGGCAGGGCGTGCAGTGGGCCCGTGCGCTGGCGCGGGCCCAGGCGGCCGGCATGCCCATCGAAGACCCGCGCGGCGCCCGGCGTCGCGACTGGCAGCCGCCGGTGTGATGCCGCGCGTCTTGCGGCGGCGGGGTGGAGCGGGATCGCCTCCCGTTGGCGTTGCTTACTGCGGCGCGTCGGCTTCGAGATTCAACCACGCCATCTGCTTAGACGTAAGCTTGATCGCCAGAGCCTGCATGCTGGTGTTCATTTCGTCGACGTTTGCTGAGCCGAAAAGTGCGAAAGTGGGGAAGGGCTGATTGAGCACCCACGCGACGGCCACGGACAGCGGATGCACGCCGAGTTTGCCCGCCAGCTCCCGGGCGCGGGCCAGGCGCCTGAAGTTTTCCTCGTTGAACCAGACGCGGACAACCTCGGCCAGCTTCGGATTGGCGGCATCTTCGGGTTTGAAGACGTCGGCGAGGAAGCCCGACGCCTGGCTGGACCAGGCGAAGTTGGGCATCCGCGTTTTCTGATGCCAGGCCCGCGATGGCGCGTCGCTGACGCTGATGCAGCCTGCCCACATCGGCTGATTCCAGCGGGCCAGGGCGAGGTTGTTGCTCATCACCGTCATCGGCCGCAGGCCGCGCCGGCGGGCGTCGGCGTTGAAGGCCTCCACACGCTCAATGGTCCAGTTCGACCCGCCGAAGGCTTTGATGCGGCCGGCGCGGTGGTGCTCGTTGAGCACGTCGACGAATTCGCCCACGGGGATGTCAAGGTTGTCGCGGTGCATCATGTACAGATCGAGGCAGTCCACCTGGAGGCGCTCGAGGGTGCGCAGCAACTCGCGGGTCAGGTCCCTGGGATTGCAGTAGGGGGTATGGGCGCCCTTGCCCAGGACGACCATCTGCTCACGCACGCCGCGCTTCGCGATCCATGACCCCACCGACAGCTCGGCCTCGCCGTAGACCACGGCCGTGTCGATGCAGTTGCCGCCCAGTTCGAAGTAATGGTCCATCATCACGCTGGAGAAGGCCATGTCGCTGTAGGGAAGCTGCATCGAGCCGAGCACCAGGCGCGCGATGTCCTTGTCCAGCCCGTCGATGCGGCCGTAGGTCATCGGTGCGTCGGGGCGTTTGCGCACCGGCTTGCCGCTGGCGGGCAGGGTCTGGGCCTCGCGTTTTTCGCAGTCGAAGATCAGGCCGAAGCTCTTGCGCCATGTTTCAATCGCTTTCGCCTGGCCCAACGAATCGGCCCAGCTCATTGCGGGCGACGTGGCCTGGCGGCGCTCGAGATGCTCGGCCACCGTGTCGGCTTCGATGGCATACAGACCGGCGTAAGCCTCGACGGAGATGTCCTGCGGCTCCTTGTCCTTGCCGAAACGCCTGAGAATGATCTGACCCTTGCCGTCCTTGCCGCTGCAGAAGTAGGCGCTGGGCACTTCGATCATTCCCGACTCGCCGGTGATCAGCGCCGGGCCGAACTTGTTGAGCCCGATGCCGCCGGTGATCGTCGCCAGGATGTCGTTCTCGAACCGCAGGGCGGCCGAGGCCCACAGGTCCACGCGGTGCCGTGGGTCGATGTGTCCCACGCCTTTGATCTCCAGCGGCTCGGCGAAGTCGCGGCCCAGGGCGGCTCCGGCCACCAGGCGACACAGCGACATCGGGTACGTGCCCATGTCCATGATGCCCCCGCCGGCCATCGTGCTGTCCAGGCGCACGTCCTGCGTGCCCGGACCCATCTGGAAGGCGAAGCTCGATTCGATGTGCCTGACCTGTCCGATCGCGCCGTCGCGGATCAGCTCGACGAGCTTGCGTGTCTGCGGGTGGCAACGGTACATGAACGCTTCCATAAAGAAGACGTCGTGATGGCGGGCGGCCTCGATCATGGCCATGGCCTGGGCCCAGTTGACGGCCATGGGCTTTTCGCACAGCACGTGCTTGCCGGCCGCGGCACACTGGATGGACCACGGGGCGTGCAGGTGGTTGGGCAGGGCGATGTAGACAGCCTGGACGTTGCCATCAGCCAGCAGTTCTTCGTAGCTGCCGTGGGAGGTGACGCTGTCGGACAATTTGTGTTCAGCGATGAAGTTGCGAGCCTTGTTGACCGAGCGGCTGGCGACGGCGACCAGTCGGCCGGTGCGCGACTGTGCAAGCTGGCGGGCGAAGGTGGCGGCGATTCGGCCGGTGCCGAGGACGCCCCAGTGAAGTGTATCGGTCACGGCTGTGACTCCGGGTGTGGGTGGCAGGCGGGATGCGGCGGCGATCGTATCGCCCCGGAAAGCGGCCGCAAATCACGATCCATTGCCAGTGAACAGAGGTGACAGAATCAGACCGACAGGCAGACGGATGATCCGCATCGTCGGGACGACCCACTTCAGCGTTGGAAGTCAAACATCTGGGGCGGTCGGCTAAGTTTTCACCAGCAGGGCGTCGTAGCCGCCGTCGCGGTAGCCGACGTCGTGACCTTCGGGCAGACGGCGCTGCTCGCGCAGCAGTGCCAGACCGCAGCGCCGCACCATCCAGTCGACGCGGTCGCGATTCTCCTGCTGGCAGATGCTGCACGTGGCGTAGAGCAGGTGGCCGCCTTCGGCCAGCAGCGGCAGGGATTCGGTGACGATCCGCTCCTGCACCTGGCGCAGCGATCTCAACGTCGCGGCGCTGAAGCGGTAGCGCGCCTCGGGCCGGCGGGCCAGCACACCCGTGTTGCTGCAGGGCACGTCGAGCACGAGCAGGTCCACTGACCCAAGCGGCATCCGCGGCGCCTGGCCGCGCAGCAGCGCCTCGGGCTCGACCACGCTGACGCGCTGGTGGTCCTTGAACGCCTGCTGCAAGGCGGCCCGGCAATCCGGGTCGATATCCGTGGCGATGATCCGCGCCTCGCCGTGCAGCTTGGCCAGTTGCAGCGTCTTGGTGCCCCGGCCGGCGCACCAGTCGACAATGATCCGCGGCTTCAGGTCGGCCGTAGCCTGCACCGGCGCGGCACTGCCGGGATCCTGCACCCGTCGCACGGGGTGGCCGGCCAGGAAACCTGGCAAGCCCTCGCGCCCCTGGGGCCAGAGCACGTAGCCGCGATGGGCGTGCGGGCGCAGACCCAGTTCGACCGCCTCCGGTCCGGTCACATCGAAACCGCGCTCCACGGCGACGATCGTGGGCGGATGGCGAATGCCCGCAAGGCAAATGGCCGTCGCCTGATCGAGACCATGCTGCTCAATCAACGTGTTGACCAGCGGCTGAGGGCAACTGGTGGCGACCGCCAGGTGGGCGGCGAAGTCTTCGGGCAGCGGCAGGACCGGTTCGCGCAGGGCGATGAAACCATCTTCCAGGGGCACGCGATCGGCGGCGGGCGACCAGTGGGTGTTGTCGGCCACATGCAGGACGAGGTCGGCGACTTTACGCAGCACGGCATTGGCAAGGCCAGCCGCCCCGGGCCGCACCATCCGCCGCGCCAGATCGACGCTGGCGTCGACCACCGCCGGCATGGGCATGCGGCTCATGAACAGGACCTGGGAGGCCCCCGTGAGCAGCACACCCTGCATGGCCGGTTCGAGGCGATCGAGCGGCTTGTTGAGCAATCCGTTGAGCAGATGGCGGAGGGTAAGCCAGCGCTGCATGGTCTGGCGGTGGATAGCGGCCGCGAGCCGCGCCTCGCGCGATGGCAGGTGCGCCGCATCCGGTCCGCGGGCGCCCAGGCGTGGGAAGACCTCGGCGGCGCAAGCGATGGACGCGGCGGCGGCGGCTCGTCCGTCACGGGCGGTGGGGTCGGGTGGCATGGGGTTCAGGATGGCGCCTGGCGTGCTTCGGGCGGCGGCGCCGCGCCCTTGCGATGCTGCTTCGCGTCGCCGTCGGGCGCGTCGATGCACAGGGCCTTGTAGATCTCGTCCATGAGCTGCTCGACCTTGAACGGCTTGAACAGCACGCCCGACAGTCCCTCCTGGCTGGCTCGGACGATGGAGTGGTTGGGGTCATAGCCGAAGCCGGTCATCAGGATGACCGGCAAATCCTCGCGGACCCGCTGGGCAGCCGCGAAAATCTCGTAGCCGTTGCGGTACGGCATCTTGATGTCCGAGACGATCAGGTCAAAGGCGTGCTGCTCGATGGTGTGAATCGCCTCAAAGCCGTCCTTGCACAAGACCACCTCGCCGCCGTGCTTCTTGAGCACCTCAGCGATGGTGTTGCGGATATTGGCCTCGTCATCAGCCACGAGAACACGGCGGTCGGCCAGAAGCTGCGGTGTCGTGTGCTGCTGAATCTGATCCGAGCCGAGCACTGTGTTCGGCCCGGCCGCCACCTGCTGCACCGTCTGCCGCAGGCGGTCGATGTTGTCCACGATGCGGCCCAGGCGCTGGCGCATGTTGTCGTCGCCGATGTACTCCTCCATCAGCGTCTGGGCGTCGGTCATCATGTCGTTGATCGGCTGGGCCATCTCCTGCACCACGCTGTCGGCAAGCTGTCCGGTCGAGGTGTAGCGTTCGACAACGAGCAGGTCCAGGATGTTCAGAGCCATGGCCACGTTGCGGGCGAAGATTTCGGCGAACTGGCGGTCGTCCTCGCTGAAGGCCCCGACTGTGTCCGACTCGATGTTGTATACGCCCACCACCTTGTCGAACAGGCGCAGCGGCACGGTCATGCTGCTCTTGCAGTGGCTCAGGCCCTGCACGTAACGTGGATCCTTCTCCGTGTCGTGGCTGATGTAGCTGCGGCCGGTGGCCGCCACGTAGCCGCTGATGCCGTTGCCTTCCGGCTGGGCGTACAAGTCCAGCTCCAGGGCTTCGGGTGGCAGACCCTCGGCGATCACCACCTCCAGCTTGTTGGTCCGCTTGTCCAGAAGTCGGATGGCGAAGTGGTCGAAGTGCATCAGATCCTTGGAATACTTGATGACTTTTTCCTGCAGCAACTTGAGGCGGTCACCCGGCGGCAGCTTGGTGATCAGCTCGCTGTCGATGCGGGTCAGTTCGTGACCGGCCGCGTCGATGGCGTCGATCTTCTGCTGCAGCCGCCGACCGCTGGTCGCGTCCAGCACGACGCCCACCACCTGACTGACCGAGCCTTGCTCGTCAAGGACGGCCGAGGTCATCACCTCAAAATAGCGTTCGCCGAACTGGAAGGTGAACTTGCGGCTGCGTGGGCGGCTGATGTCGCTGGGGCCGCGGGGGGCCGCGGCCGCGAAGATCGCCCGGGCCTGCATGCAGATCTGCTTGACGCGCTCAATGACTTCCGAGGGGAACGCCCCCAGTCGCTTGTTCGACCAGACGCTGCGGCCAGTCTCATCGACAATGATGACGCCTTCGCCGATGGTGTTGAGCACCATCGCCGCCTTGTCGCCCACAAGTTCGCGTTCGAGGGGGAGGAAGTCGCCGACGTCGGTCAGAATGGCGTGAGCCTCCGTCTGGCGCAGCGCCGTCAGAGCCTGGTCCATTCGATCCACGACCTGCACGTCGAAGACCGCAGCCAGCACTTCGAGCACGGTGGGATCGTGAGCGGTCTTTCCGCCGAGAACCAGGAGCCTTGGCCTGTTTGCATTCATACTGCAACGCCGGTTCACAGGTCCCCCCAGCGGCCGCGGACGTGTCGATTTTACGCCTCCGTCGGCCGGTGATCCACCATTATGCCATAGCCGTTATCGGTCGGCTGGCAAGGCGGCGTTCGAAGTTTCGCACTGCAATGTCAAAAACGACGGTCAAGGACGGCGTCGGCCATGTCCGCCAGCAGTGTTCGTGGGGGCCGATCCGCCAGCAGGGCCAGTCCGCCTCTGGCCGCCGCCACCAGCCGTGCCGCCTTCTGCCGCGCCGCGCGGATCGCCCCCAGTTGGTCGAGTATCTTCCGTACCTGCATAAACACCTGCCGCCCGGCGTCGTCTTCGGCCTCCAGGTTCTCCCGCGATGCTTCCGTCAGCAGCGCCCGTAACTGCCGACGGGCATTTCCATCCACCTGCCCCAGGCCGCGGATCAGCGGCAGCGTCAGCTTGCCTTTGTGAAGGTCCAGCCGCAGCGACTTGCCAACCACCTCCGTATGACCCACCAGATCGAGCACGTCATCGATGATCTGAAAGGCCATACCCACCTGCTCGCCATATGCCTGAAGCGCGTCAGTCCGCTCGTCGTCCACACCGTGCAGCATCGCCCCGAGGCGGCAGCAGGCGCCGGTCAGGCTCGCGGTCTTGCGCCAGATGATCTGCTCGTAGGTTGCCTCGTCCAGTTCCCAGTTGTTGCGATTGGCCAGTTGCAGCAGCTCGCCCTCGCAGACGGTGTTGGTCGTCCGCGCGATCAGACGGGCCACGTCCGGACGATCCAGTGACCCGCACAGGTGGTATGCGTGGCTGATCAGGTAATCACCCAGCATTACGGCTGCCTCATTGCCGTGAAGCCGGTTGATCGTGGCGCCGCCACGCCGTACGGCCGCCTCATCCAGCACGTCGTCATGCACCAGGGTGGCCATGTGGACCATCTCCACCACGGCGGCGATCGTTCGGTGTGCGTCGGTCAGTGTCAGGCCGTCGTCCGATACCGCCAGCCCGCTTGTGAGCACCAGCATCGGCCGCAGCATCTTGCCGCGGTAGCGTTCCGTGTGCTCAACCAGGCTGTTTACCGCCGGCAGGTCGCTCAGCAGCTCTGCGGTAAAGCGCGTCTCCACGTCCGCCAACTCACTGGCCAGACGTTCGCTAAGTTTCGAGTCAGCCCCCGCCAGGAGCACCATGCTCTGCATCCTTCCTGCGCCGGCCGCCGTATGCCTGTCGCCATTCCGCCCGCGCGCTTTGCCGCCGACCGCGGGCGACGCGGAGCATGGATTCTACGGTTTCGCCGTCGTCATTTCACGACACCGTCCGGCCGCCCGACAGCCGGATCTTCAGTTCCGGGCCGTGACGACCGATGCCATTGGAGGCGGCAATAACAGTTGACAAGCCCAGACCATGGCCGTAACGTCGCGCCGTTCAGACGCCGGCTGGTCGGCCACCCGTCGCGGTCACGTTCCGGACTCAGCGGTACAAGTCCATGGGGAACGAATCCCCCGCCAACAACAACGACTCGCTCATTGGACGCCTCGTCGTCGAGCGCGGTCTGGCCACCTCCGCCGAAGTGCAGGAATGCCTCGAACTGCAGAGAAAGCTCAAGGCCGCCGAGGCCGAGCGCAAGCCCGCCGCCGAAGCTGATGCCGACGCTGCCAGTCTTGCCACCATTCTCATCAAGCGCGGCTACGTCACCCGCCATCAGATCGAGCGACTGGGCCCCTCCTCCGACGACAGCAAGGTCGCCAGCCAGCAGATCCCCGGTTTCCAGATCCTCGGCAAGCTCGGTGCCGGGGCCATGGCCACCGTCTACAAAGCCCGTCAGCTCAGCCTCGACCGCATCGTCGCCATTAAGATTCTGCCCAAGAAGTACACCAAGAGCCCCGAGTTCATCGACCGCTTCTATGCCGAGGGCAAAGCCGCCGCCAAGCTCAACCACCCCCACATCGTCGGGGCCCTGGACGTGGGCAAGGTCGGCGACACCCACTACTTCGTCATGGAGTATGTCGACGGGCACACGCTGTTTGACGAGATCGCCAGCGGCAAGCACTACGACGAAGCCGAGATCCTCAACGTCGCCATCCAGGTCGCCCGCGCCCTCAACCACGCCCATAAGGCCGGTTTCATCCACCGCGACGTCAAGCCCAAGAACATCATGATCACCCTCGACGGCGTGGCCAAGCTCGCGGACATGGGCCTGGCCCGCGCCGTCTCCGACCGCGAAGCCGCCGAGGCCGAGCAGGGCAAGGCTTACGGCACTCCCTATTACATTTCGCCCGAACAGATCCGCGGCGAGGTCAACGTCGACGGCAGGGCCGATATCTACTCGCTCGGGGCCACCCTCTACCACATGGTCACCGGCAAGGTGCCCTTTGAAGGCTCCAGTCCCTCGGCCGTGATGCACAAGCACCTCAAGGCCAAGCTTGTGCCGGCCGACGAATTGAACCCCGGCGTCAGCAGCGGTCTGTGCGAGATCATCGAAGTCTGCATGGCCAAGGACCGCAACAAGCGTTACGCCTCGGCCGGCGAACTGCTAGAAGACCTTGAAGCCGTCGCCCGCGGCGAAGCCCCGCACCACGCACGTAAACGCTTCGACCTGGCCGGACTGGCCAGTCTCGAACCCGATGAACAGGCCCAGCTCGACCGCATGGGCGAGACCGCCCGCATCCTCTACCAGTCCACCTGGGTCAAGCCCCTGATCTGGGCCGCCGCCACCGGCTGGGGTTTCGCCATGATCATGGTCATCATCCTCATCATCAAGCTCGGATGACCACGCTGTCGCCGCGGGTCGCGGTTATCATTGGATGATCCATGGATCTTTACGGCGATGACAGTCCGACGCGCGCCCCGGCCCCCATTGTCTCGCAACCGTCGCGGCGGTGGCTGGTGGCGGTGGTTCTCATCGCGCTGAGTGCCGCAATCGTCTGGCAGTGGGGCTACCTGCTGCGCGGGCCGGCCACCGACATCATCGGTTGGCGAACCGATCCCGACACCGCCCTTGCTGAGGCCCGTGACAGCGGCAAGCCTCTGTTCATCGACTTCATGGCCGAGTGGTGCGGCCCTTGCCACATGCTCGATCGCAAGACCTTCGCCGATCCGGACGTGGCCCGGGCGATACGCGAGCAGTTCGTTCCCCTGCGTCTCGATACCGACAAAGCCTATGCCTGGCCCTGGGCACAGCGCTACCGTGTGTTCGCCTTGCCCACGCTCATGATTGTCAGCGCCGACGGCCAGCCCCTTGCCCGTTGGGAAGGCTTTCTCACCGCCCGCCAGATGAGGAACTGGATCGACGGAGGGATTCAACAACATCCCACGACGCCGACCGGCGGCGGACAGGACGAGGCGGATACGGGGCGTTTTGACCGTAGCTGATGCCGCCTGCCACTGGTCAGACATGTGATACTTTTGATGAACGCGGGCGGAAGCTGTGCGTGTAAGCCGGCTTATTCACCGCACGTAAGAGCCTCGCTGGTGCTCTTGTAGTGCCCGATGGCCACGGCCCAGTCCGAGACGTGTGGTGTCTGCCACTGCCAGCGGCCGGCGGTCGCCGCTCCCAGATGGATTTCGCGGTAGGGGGCGCATGCGTCCACGGCAATGATCGGACTGCCGGCCGCGGCAGGGGGGATCTCCACCCGCACGCTCGCCGCCTGCTCGACGTATACGAGTAGCCGCTCACCCCCCGCGTCGCGCAGCACCATCGACTCGCCCGGACCGTGCTGCGCCGTCATATCCAGCGCAAAGCGATCAGCGAAGAAATGCGAACAGGTAGCAAGTTCGGCCGCGTTAGGATAGTCGCCGCTGCGCCCCCGCGGCTGGCTGTCGTCAAGCAGGTAGCCCCAAATGTTCGCGATCCCGCCGGCCATCATGGCGTGCCACAGGCCGCGGCGGGTCATTTCCGGCGTGTAGTCCTTGCCGCGATGCTCCCGCGCGTCGCGCACACGGAAGCGATCCTCGCTGAAAGCCGGCTTGTCGCGCTGTTCGATTGTGCGGACGTACATCGCGTAGTCCGGCCGATGCTGCTCGTAGGAGGCGTAGTCCATCACTTCAGTGGCCTGGGTCAGCCGGTTCTTCTGCCACCGCGCTCCCAGCAGGTGCGGCCAGCCAAGATGCTCGTGCATGTGCCGATGCCACGCCTCCAGTTGCGGGCCGTCCACCCATTCCCACAGGTCGTAGCCGTAGCCCATGGTCCAGCCCGGCAGCGGTCCGAGCCTCGCGGCCAGGTAGCGCTGCAGGCGCCGGTCCGCGGGGCCATTGACGCCCCACCGGATCGGCGTCTCGCGGCGCGACTCATCGCCCCACATCCAGATGTGCACCGCGCCCCCGGCCGCGTGGGCCTTGCGGATGAGCATCTCCATGGCTTCGAAAGTGCGAGTGTCGGGGTTGGGATCCGGATCGGCGATCACGTCGGACCGGTCCGTGTCCAGGTCGAACCATGCGCAGAACACATGTACATGCAGCGCGTTGAAGCCGTGGCGGTCGAAGAAGCGGCCCAGGTCGGCGTCGACAGCCGCCTCCTGTCCCGCCCAGTCGCGCGGCGAGCCGTACATCACCGCCTGGGGCACGAACGGTCGTAACCCGCCGTCCACGCCGTGCTGCCGCGCCCAGCGCCGCCCGGCGGCGACGATGAAGCCGACGCCCCGCGGGTTGGCCGTCACTTCCACAACGCCCTCATGCCCGTCGAGCGCCGCAGCCTCGCTTGAAGTCACGAACCGCCATTGCCCGGGTTTCGTGCCCGTGAAGCGGAACCGCCATGTGCTGGGCGGCACGTGATACATCCCCGTCGTGACGACCTGTCCCGACGCCTCGTGTTCGAAGCGGGCGGTCGCCGCCAGGTCGTACGGATTGCCCGACCAGCCTTCGTGCGCCAGCGACCATTCCGCCAGGTCCGACCATTGCAGAATCGTGCGATCCATCGCGTGGTCGTGCTCCTGGGCCTGACTGGAGGCCATGACCAACGCCACCACCGCCGCAACCGGCACGCTGTTGATCCACCGCTCCAGTCCCATCGTGCACCTCGAAGGCGGCCTCGGGCTGCCTGCCGCATGTAGCAGTATGACGCCGTCGACACACGAGGTCCAGAGTTGCACGGCATCCTTGTTGATCCGGCCCGGCCATCGCCGCTACCATGCGATGATGCGCGGCCATGTCGCCGCCGCAACGCGCACTTACGCCTGCCGTCTGGGGAGGGAACCCATGCAAGTCCAGATCAACTTCAGCGATGTGTCCAAGTCCGACGCCCTTGTCGACCGCGTGCACCAGGAACTGGACCGCAAACTCAAACGCTTCGGCGAGCGGATCACCCGCGTGGAGGTGCATCTGCACGACGATAACTCCCATCGTGGCGGCGTGGACAAGCGCTGCACCCTGGAGGCTCGACCCGCAGGCGGTCAGCCCGTGGCCGTCGAAAGTGAAAGCGGCGATCTCTACACCGCCATCAAGGAGGCGGCCGAAAAGCTGGAGCGGGCCCTGGCCCGGCGGCTGGAGCGGGCGGAGGGGTGAGTTTGCTCGCCCCAAGTCTGAGCCAGCGAGGATGCCGCCGGTTGGTCCGTGGGCATATCAATTTCTCGGTGGCCGCGAGCACAGCGGCGTCATAGAGGCCGGCTCGGGGTCTTTATGGGCGGTGTTAACGCCAGTCACTGCAATGGCCGTGGCGTCAGACCCTCACTATACTAATGCCCCGTCCGCATCCGCGGCCGACCCATACCCCTGCCCCGAGACCATCCTTGACCACCGCCCTGCGCAACGTCGCGATCATTGCCCACGTCGATCATGGCAAGACCACGCTGGTGGATCAGCTTCTCTATCAGTCCGGCCAGTTCCGGGCCGGGGAACTGGACAAGCTGGCCGGTGGGCAGCACGACCTCATCATGGACTCCAATCCGCTCGAACGCGAGCGTGGCATCACCATCCTGGCCAAGAACTGCGCCATCCGTTATCGGGCGGACGACGGGCGCGAGTACCGCATCAACCTGATCGACACCCCCGGCCACGCCGACTTCGGCGGCGAGGTTGAGCGCGTCCTCAAGATGGCTGACGGGGTGCTTCTTGTGGTCGATGCCTTTGAAGGCCCCATGCCCCAGACGCGCTTCGTGCTCAGCAAAGCCCTGCAGCACGGCCTACGGCCGGTGGTGGTGGTCAACAAGGTCGATCGGCCCGACGCCCGGCCTGACGACGTGGTCAACGAAGTCTTCGACCTTCTGGTCGAACTGGACGCGCACGACGGCGCACTCGACTTCCCTGTGGTCTACGCCAGCGCCAAACAGGGCTGGGCCGTGACCGATCACAACGATCTGGCCCGCACCAGCGGCGACATGAAGGCCCTGTTTGAAGCCATCCTGCGCCACGTGCCGGCACCCGCGACCGCCGCTGCCGATCTCGAAGCCCCGCTGCAGATGCTCGTGACCACGCTTGATTACAGCGACTACGTCGGCCGCATCGCCATCGGCCGCGTGTTTGCCGGCACGGTCCGCCCCGGCATGCCCGTGACGGTTCTTGACCGGGATGGCAAGTCCACGGCCCAGAAAGTGCTGCAGGTCCTGGCATTCGACGGCCTGAGTCGCAAGGAGACCAACGCGGTCTCCGCCGGCGACATCTGCGCGGTGGTGGGGCTGGATCCGATCGGCATCGGCTACACGATCGCTGACCGCGAGCGGCCGGCCGCTTTGCCCGTGGTCGCCGTGGACGAGCCGACGCTGCACATGGTCTTCCGCGTCAACGACTCGCCCTTCGCTGGCCGCGAGGGGCGCTTCCTTACGAGCCGGCAGATCTGGGACCGGTTGCAGAAGGAGCTGAGGTCGAACGTGGCCTTGCGCGTCGAGGTGGGCGACAGCCCCGAAGAGTTCCACGTCGCCGGCCGCGGCCTGATGCACCTGGGCATCCTGCTGGAGAACATGCGCCGCGAGGGTTACGAGCTGTCGGCCGGCAAACCACGGGTGATCCTCAAGACCATTGAAGGCCGCAAGCACGAGCCGATCGAGCAACTGGTGATCGACTGTCCGCTGGAATGTCAGAGTGCGGTGATGGCGCTGCTGGGCGACCGGCGGGCCGAGATTGTGAAGATGGACCCCAAGGCCGGGGCCGGTCACTACCTGCACATGGTGTTCACGATTCCCGCCCGCGGCCTGATCGGTCTGCGTACACGCATGCTCACGGCCACCCAAGGCCGCGCCATCATGCATCACAACCTGCTGCGCTACGAGCCGGTGCGCGGCGACGTGCCTCGCCGCGCCCAGGGCGTCATGGTCGCCAGCGAGACGGGCACAGCTACGGCCTATTCGCTCGATCGCCTCTTCGACCGCGGCACGTTCTTCGTCAAGCCCGGCGAGGCGATCTACGCCGGTCAGATCGTCGGCGAGCACTGCAAGGACAATGACATCACCGTCAACCTCGCCACCAACAAGAAGCTCACCAACGTTCGGGCCGCGTCCAAGGACGACCAGACGATGGTCAAACCCGCCCGCGAGATGAGCCTGGAAGCCTGCCTGGAATACATCGAGGACGACGAGCTGGTGGAGATCACTCCCGCGGCCGTGCGCATGCGCAAGCGGCAATTGCAGGAGGCGGATCGGCGGCGCACGGATCGCGCCCTGGCCAGCGCCCGCGCCGAGGCGCAAGCGGCGACATAGTCGCCGGCTCGGATGATGGAAGGGCGGCGTGGAGCGTTGCGGATGGCCGGTATGGCGTTGAGTATCCCCTTCCTGGATCAACCGCAGCCACTCGTAAGTTGGCTCCTGGCATGCGTCGCCGTGGTGATCATCGGCATCGCCAAAAGCGGCTTCGGCGGGGGTGTGGGCATCGTTGCCGTGCCGTTGTTCGTGCTGGCGTATGGCGACCCCAAGCCGGCGGTGGCCGCGCTGCTGCCGCTGCTGATCGCGGCGGATGTCTTTGCCGTCGCACACCACTGGGGCACGTGGGACAAACCCAATCTGCGTCATCTCCTGCCGGGCGCGATGGTGGGTATCGCCCTGGCCGCGGGCGTGCTGGCGCTTTTCGGCACGCTGGACAAGCAGAAGCGGAGCCTGGAACTGGCGATCGGCCTGATCTGCGTGGTGTATCCCCTGCTGGAAGTGGTGAAGATACGCTTCGCTCCGCATTGGCGTCTGCGCAGCGGCGCGGCCGTGGGCAGTGGGGCGGGACTGGCCGCGGGCTTCGTCTCCACGTTCGCCCATGCGGCCGGGCCGATCGCCGCCATCTACCTGTTGGCCCAGCACCTGCCGCGACAGGCGTTCATCGGTACGTCGGTGATCTTCTTCTTCATCGTGAACACGGTGAAGCTCATACCCTACAGCCTGCTGGGCTTGATCGACACGGCCACGCTCTGGGTCGGCCTGTGGCTGCTACCGCTGATTCCGGTGGGCACGTTCCTGGGCGCCCGGCTCAACCGCGTGATGAGCGAGGGCGTGTTCCGCGTGGTGATCTTCGTGATCGTTGTGCTGACGGGCGCGAAACTGGTGTGGGGCTGAGGGTAAAGGGTAATAATCGCTCTGACCCCATTGCGCCCGTCAGGCACTGCGGCGGAGGTCGGAGGCCTGGTGGCGCTGGATGAGGTCGAAGTAGGGCCCAAAATCCAGTTCCACGAAGGCGGCTGCGAGGTGTGGGTCGAACTGGGTGGCGGCGCAGTCGCGGATTTCGGCCAGCACTTCGTGGTGCGGCATCGACGGCCGATAGGAGCGGTTGGAGCTCATGGCATCGAACGCATCGGCGATGCCCAGCAGGCGACCGAAGAGGGGAATCTCCTCGCCGCGCATGCCGTAGGGATAGCCCCGCCCGTCCCAGCGTTCGTGGTGGAACTTCACGCCCGGCAGCAGATCCTGCATCGGGCCGACGCCTTCGAGGATGCGGGCGCCGATCTCCGGGTGCTGCTTGATCAACTCGAACTCGGCGACGGTGAGCTTGCCGGGCTTGGTGAGGATGTTTTCCGGTACGCCGATCTTTCCAACGTCATGGACCAGGCCCGCCAGGTGGACGCGTTCGGCGACGGGCGTCTCTAGACCGACGGCCAGGGCGAGCTGGCTTGCCATGAGGGCGACGCGCTGCGAATGACCGTGTGTGTACGAGTCTTTGGCGTCGATGGCGCTGGTCAAGGCGTGGAGGGTGCCCATGAACATGTCCTGGGCGCCGTCGTAAAGTGTGAGGTTCTCCAGGAAGATGCCAAGGCTGGCCGCCAGAGCGGCGCAGAGTTTGGCGTCGACGCTGGTGACGCCGCCGCCGTCGTTCTTATCACCGCCGAAGAGAACGCCCAGGAGCTTGTCATCGCGGTGCAGCGGGACGACAAGCAGTTGCCGCGCCAGGTCGGCGGCGGGAAGCTCGGTTTCGCGGGTGTTCTCGATGATTCGCGGCCAGCGGCCGTCAGGCTCGGCGGCAATCAGGGCGCTGCCCAGGGCCCGCAGACGCCTGCTCTGGTCCTGCAATTGCCCTTCGGCGAAGAAGCGGCCGGTCAACGTGGGGCTGAGGCGCCCGGGCGTGTCGACCAGCAGCAGGGCCATCCAGCGCAGATCGACGACGCGCCGCAGTTCCCGGCAGGCGCGCTCGAAGAACTGTTCGGAAGGTTGGTTGACGGTCATGTGCGAACTGAGCTTGTAGAGCAGGCTCAGCTCCTCGTAGCAGTTGGCCAGTTGCTCGCTGAGCTGCTGCGTCTCGTCGAGGTGTCGGTCGACTTCGACCGCGTCCTCGTGGAGTGCCGCGACAGCGGCGGCGAGGCGGGGAACGAGATGTGGATCGATCCATGCCTCGGACGACGCCTCGCGCAGGAGGGTCTCGGCGTCCCGGCCTGCGGCGGCGCAGGCGCGGTGGAGCGCGGGTTGCCTGGTCAGTGCGGGCGTCGGAAGCAGAACCACGGGGGCGATGACGGCGGCGTGTCTGGCGAGGCGGACGCGTCGGCCGGCCGGCGGCAGCGGCGCGACAAACAGGCCAGGCATCAGCTCCACCACCTGGGCGGCGCTGCTCATCGACCCGAGCACGTGCGCCTGTTCAGCGAGGGCGACCGCGAATTCGCGGCCCAGCACCAGCAGGCGCAGTGGCTCGGCGACGGGGCCGAGCACGTGGATCTGACCATCGGGTCCGAGACCGGCGACACCCAGTCCCAGGCTCTGCAAGCGCTCCTGGAGCCGGGCTGGAATGAGACGGCGGACGGACTCGTGGGTGTGGCGGTTCATGGTTCGGACGATTCGATCGTCAAGTCGGCGGGAGGCACGCCCCGCATGGCTTGCGCGTCGGATAGGAGCTGCTCAACGGTGTCGGTCAGCTCCGTCGGTGAAAACGGCTTGCTGAGCATGGCGGCGATGCGCGTGCCGATGAGCTGTTGCGGGGCGATGTTGTAGCCTCGGGCCGTAAGCAACAGCACGGGCACGTCCGCCGTCATTGCATCCGCGGCAAGCTCGCGAGCCAGCTCGATGCCATTGAGCAGCGGCATCTGGTGGTCGGTGATAACCAGGTTCACCGGGTGTTTCCGCGCGATATCCAGGGCCTGACGCCCGTCTTCAGCCGTCAGCAGCTCGTAGCCGGCCCGGCCGAGTTTGAGCGTCAGCACGTGAAGGATGTGCGTCTCGTCGTCGGCGATGAGCACCAGCGGCTTGTGAACGGACGTGGACATCGGCACTTCCCTGGAAGGGGCGCAACGAAAGGCGGCCCTTGTTACCTTTCGGCCAACGAGGTGCGAAAAATGAACGCCTGTCGGGGGGCGACAGGCGTGTGCATTCGTTCGCGTTTGCCTAACCGTTGTTTCCGGCCGGGTCAGGGGGCGACCACGTCGTCCGCGGCCGCAAAGCCTTGCACGCTCTGGGCCTGGGCAAGCAGGCGTTCGGCCCGGGGGTTATCGGGCGCGAGTTGGAGGGCCATCCGGTAATCCGCCATCGCCAACTCGCGCTGGCCGGTCTGCTGCCGCGTCACACCGCGAAGCAGCACCAGTTCGGCGTCGCCGGGTTTGAGCTGCACGGCCCGGTCGTACATGGCCGCGGCCTCGGCCCATTGCTGCTTGCGCTGAAGCGACATGCCTGCCAGCAGGTACCCCTCGTGGCGGTGCGGGGCCAGGCGGATGATGCGGTCGGAAGCATACAGCGTTGCCGAGACGTCCTCCATCGCCCACGCCGCCTTGGCCAGGCCGATCCAGGCGTCCACGTCCGATGGATTCTTGCGTCCCATGCGCAGGTGGATCGCCCGCGCCTCGTCGGGTCGGCCAGCTTCGAGATACGCCTGTGCCAGCAGACGCTCGATATCCGCGCGGTCGGTGTATTCGGGCCGGCGCGTCAGATCGAGCAGTGTCTGCACCGCGTCGGCCGGCTGATTCGCCGCGAGCTGAGCGAAAGCCAGATCTTCACGGATCGACAGATGTTCGGGTTGGAGGATGGAAGCTTCACGGAAGTATCGGACCGCCTCGGCCGCCTCCTGTCGCATCATGTGAATCTGCGCCATGGCCAGACGAATGGCCGCGTTCTGATCGAAATAGATCAACTTGCTCTCGAAGAGCGCCTGCGCCTGGTCCAGCTTCCCGATGGTCACGAGCATTTCGCCCATGGCCAGCAGATAGGCGACGTTGTCGGCCTGGAGCTTGTGTGCCTGTTCATATTGTTCCAGAGCCGCGTCGTAGCGCTGCCAGCGCTGGAGGACGATGGCCTGGTAGTAATAGCCTTCAGGCCGCTTGGGCGCCAGGTCGATGGCCTGTGTCAGCAGGTGGTAGGCGCGTTCCAGTTGTCCGCGCTCCAGGGCGATGCGGCCGGCAAGGACGTAGAGCTGGCTGTTGGTGGCGTCGATCGCCATGGCGTCGCGCAGCGAGCGTTCGGCCTGGTCGAGATCGCCGGTGGCGAACTGCTGTTCGGCCATCTGAAGCATGAGCGTCGAACGCATCTGCTTCCAGCGGGACTCGGCGTTGTTGACCACTTCCTGCTTGGTCGGCATGCCGCAACCGCTGATGGCCAGCAGGATCAGGGCCGTCAAGGCCGCGATGGCGGGCCATGCGCCCGGCCGGAGCGGGGTTGTTGCATGCCAATTCATGTTGCTGCGCGTCATGGTCCTGCTGCCTCCGTCCCTCTGGCGAACCGTGTTCCAGGCTGCGGGCCGCAGGTGACGGCGGGCGGCAGGTTCCGCGCCGCCGTCACTCGCGGTCTCTTGCCTTTATTCCATCATTCGATCACCGAATCATCGACCGGCACTTCCGTCACGGCGTTGTCCGCGGCCGGCACCCAACTGTTGATCCGTTCAAGCATGTTCACCGTCGGTTGCGACGCGTCGACCTGCTGCTGCTGCATCGCCGTTACGTCCTCGGCTGTCACATGCTGCGGCTGGGGCACCATCTGGACCGACTGCGGCTGCGCCACCGTCGTCTGCGGCTCAACCACAGGCTGTACCTCGACGACAGGCTGCGCTTCGACGGTCGGCTGCGCCGCCGGCTCCGTCACCACCGCGCTGGGCATGTCCGTTTCGGCGGGCTGCTCAGCGCTCTGCTGGGCCTGAGGCTGCACTTCGTCGATGGCTTCCACGTGCGGGTCGATGATCTCGGCCTGCTCGGCGGCCGCATCGAGCTGCTCATGTTCCATCTTTTCGATCGCGTCCTCGAGCATGCTGCGCGTCGGATACCAGATCCGCTCGCCCGTGATCTGCTCCTTGAGGCGGCGGGCTTCGAGTGAGGTCTGATCGAGTCCCAGGGCCAGGTTTGTCGACCACAGCGCTCGCCGCGTGTCACCGGCATCCATGTGCCTCATCGCCTGCCGCAGGTGGTTGGCGGTCATCTTGCCGCGGCTGAAGGGCAGCAGGCTTTCGCGGGCGCCGAGCGTGATCAGTTCGACCGAATCCTTGGCCCGATCGCCGGCCGCGTACAGGGCCTTGTCCTTCACAATCGTCGGTGTGACCATGAAGATGTATTCGCTGCGGACCACCGAGTCGTCCTGGCCGCGGAAGGCCGTACCCAGGATCGGCACGTCGCCGAGGAACGGAACCTGACGGCGGTTGACGGTCGTGCTCTCCTTGAAGAGGCCGCCGAGGATCACCGTCTGCCCGTTGCGGACCATCACATTGGTCGTCAGTTCCTGGTTGTTGGACTGGGGCACGACGAAGCTGCCGATCAGCCCCACGTCGCCGGACGAGATCTGAGGCTTGATTTCGAGCCGGATGAAGTCATCGTCGCCCACGAAAGGCCGCACGGAAAGCTGCGTGCCCAGCTCGAGGAACTCGACGGTCTGCGTGGTCGAGGTGTCGGTGGCGGTGGTGCTGATGTAACCCTTGCGTTCACCGACCAGAAGCTTGGCCCGCTGGCGGTTGAGCACCAGCAGCTTGGGATTGGCCAGCACCGTCACGTCGCGCACCGTATCCATGGCCTGGATGAAGACGGCGAAATCATTGTTCACGATGCCGAGCTTCACCGAAGCCGTGTCACTGCCCGCGTTGCCGACGCTCGTGTGTCCGCCGCCTCCGGTGCCGCCGCCGCTGGCCGGGCCGACCGCGCCGCTGACCAGCTCGTCGACGATGTTCAGGGGATCGACGAACTGCGACATACGGAAGTCGGCCATCACCGACAGGTCCACGCCCAGCTCGGTGTTGTCGGTCAGCGAGGCTTCAAGGATCGTCGCTTCGATGAGCACCTGTTGCGGGCGCACATCAAGGGTTTTGAGCGTTTCGACGATCTCGGCCACGTTCTCGGGAAAATCACGGATGACCAGCGTGTCCGCGTGGGCGAAGCTGTTGGCCCCGCCGTCACCGCTGCTGGCCTCAAAACCCGCGGCCGGCGCGCCGCTGACGGCGATCGAGCCAGCCGGCGAAAGCAGCGGCGACACGAACGTCCCCGCGTCCGCCGCCGTGATGTAGCTCAGACGCACGATCCGCGTGGCCAGTTGCCGTTCGGCATCCTTGATCGCAGCCAGTTCCTGCTGCGTGTAGATGTAGATGAAGTTGCCCTTCTCCTGGTACCCGAAGCCGTTGGGGTGCAGAATCGCGTCCAGGGCCTCGTAGAAGTCCACACCGTACAAGTCGGCGCTGACTCTGCCGGCCACGTTGCGGCTGGCCACGATGTTCCGCTGCGCCTGGATGCTCAGCAACTGAAGCACCCGGGACAGATCCAGATCCTTGACGTGCAGGTCAATCTCGCCCAGCGGGCTGACGTTGACTGCCGGGGCCACGTCGGAATCCTCCGGCGCACCCTCGTCAAAGACGCTGATCGGCTGCTCTTCGAAATCGGGCTTCCAGTTCTCGGCGCGCGTCACATCGGGATCCGTCCCGTAAGCCGACGGATGACCGATCCATCCCAGCACACACATCAGAACGGCCAGGTTGAACACTTTGTTACGGGACATGATGACGCTCCTGCGGCTTGCCGCCCGCGTGCCTTGACCGACGACGGACACAAAGTCCTGTCGGCTCGACCGATTCAGTGCGGGCTGTTTCGGCATGGGTTTGCGAACACTCCTGAGGTTTACGCCGACGCCATCCGGCGCCGAGGCGATACTTCTTCAGGTTCATCGGCCTATTGACAGGCCACTTTCGTGCGTTACCCGGACTTTCCCGTTTCTCCGCTTGGCCGACCAATCCCACCCGGCAAAGGTCCTACAGACCGAACGGCTGCTCGCTGTCGGAAGGCTCATCCCGCTGGGGAACAGGCAGGGGGGGATTCCGCGGCGGGGCGCTGATCGCCGCGGCCGGGGGAGGATCGTCCGCCACCGCCACACGCGGAATCTCACGCATTCGCAGCCGGCCCCACAAAAGAAGGCTTACCGCCAGCAGGCCCAGTACCAGCCACTGGTTGCGGCGAAGCAGCACCCGCCAGCGGTTCGAGCGACTCACTGTTCGTGTTGCGGTCATGACGTCGACTCGGTTTCAGAGAGTCAATTCGTGGCAATGGTGACGCGCCCCGTGACCGGCGCCACGTCAATGCGGTAGCGGACCGTGCCGCCTTCGAGGATCACGTGCCCGCCCGTGTCAGGCACGCCCAGATCGTCGTACTCGATGTAATCCTTGCCTTCGCCGAAATCGGCTGTGATCAGACGCACGCCCGTAAAGCGGCTGTCGGCCGTGAAATCCACCACCGACGTGCCGCCCCCCAACCGCCAGGAAGCCATCACCGGCCCGCCGCTCGCGTCAACCAGTTCATAGAAATCGTTGGCCACGTTGAAGCGAACGCGGCAGGGGGCCTGTCGGGCGATCGCCTCATTCTGCGCCACCAGCAGATCGGCGATGACCATGCGCGCTGCCGCCTGGGCGGACATCGTCCCACCCTGGAGCATCGAGGGCACGACCATCGCGGCCGCGATGGCCATGATCATCAGCACGACGATGACCTCGATGAGGGTGAAGCCGCGTGGGCGGCTCGATGACGGCATGGAACGCTTGCCGGCAAACATGATGCGGCTCCAGGCGGGACGGAGGAAGATCGGTCATTCGTCCGACGCTTCCGGAAACCGCCGTTCAGTGCGAGGCGCCGGGCCCGCCGCGGCCGACTCGGTGTGCGCATCATCCTCAACCCGCACCCGTACCTGGCCGCTGCGCAGCAGCTCGATCAGCGCGTCCATCTTGCCGTTGAGCATGTCCAGGCGGTCGATCATGTCTTTGCGCTGCAACCCCGCTTCGAGAATGCCCTGGGCCCGGGCCGGCGACACCGTGGCTTCAGCCAGCGGGCTCTGGGTCCACCAGGTCCACAGCGTCAGCGACAGCAGAATCGCCACCAGGGTCAGCATCGTGTTGAGGTAGCGGAAGGAGGATCGCATGGGCGTGTCTCCGTCTATTGCGGCCGTGATGGGCCGTCACAAAAAAGGCCGCCCGAGCGGTCAGGCCGGGGCGGCCGAAGGTTCGATGGCCTTCAGTCGCGATTACGGGGTCGGCTCGCTGCCGCCCACGATGCGGACGTTCGGGTTCGTGTCCAGGCCGGCGCGCTCAGCGATCTCAGCACTGGGCACCACGGCGTAGAGGATGTTCGCTTCCCACACCCAGCCCACGCCGTCCGCCGCCGTGTCGGCCACGGTCGTCGAGTCGTTGAACGGGTTGACGGGGTCCTGCTGCAGGTACGGGCCGAAGTTCAGCGGGCCGTCGGCTTCATCACCAGTACCGGCGGCATTCGACTTCGTGGTCATCTGCGACCAGTCGGTCTCGATCGCTGGATAGGCGCCATTGTGCTGAATCTGGTACAGCTCGAGCTGGCTGCGGATGGTCTGCAACTGGCTCAGCAGGTTGCTGGCCTTGGCCGACTCCGACGCGTTCGTGAACTGCGGGATCACGATTGCGGCCAAGATGCCCAGAATCACCACGACGATCAGAATTTCCACCAGAGTGAAGCCTCGAACATTGTGTCGAACTTTCATGATGCATTTCTCCCAGTCGTACGACTAAAAGCCAACCTCGTTTCGGCCGTCAGACCCACCGTGGGCCCGAAGCTTTGCGCTTTGTGTGGGCGGCTCCGGTCTGTTGTGTCGTCGTTCTCCTTCGCGGACTTAACCCGTCGGCCGAACTTGTCCCGTCGTCGGCGCGCGGCCGCGCCCGCCTGTGCCGCCAGCCCGCGTTTTCCGCCCACGGCCGCCGGCGATTCAGCATGAAGCAGAAGATTTGCGCTGAGGAAAACCAGAACGACTGCGGCCCTCCGGACGCCGTCGCCACGCGCAGGATTTGCCCAGCCCCTACAACCCGACCGGGCGCGCCGTCGTGCGCCAATCAAAAAGCCCAGCCATGGCCATGGCTGGGCCTTCGTCGATCTGACATTCGCTTGCGGCGGGACGGGCGTCCCGCCCGTCATTCGCCGTCGGCCGAGACGGCCGACCCACCATCAAACCGTCATGGCCCCTCAGGCCAACTGCGTCGCCCCCATCAGGTAGCGGTCGCACGCCCGGGCCGCCAGGCGGCCTTCCTTGATCGCCCACACCACCAGGCTCTGTCCCCGACGGCAGTCGCCGGCCGCGAACACGCCATCCAGACTCGTGGCGTGCGAGCCGTACTCCGCCTTGTAGTTCGACCGCGGATCGACCTCGATGCCAAGCTGCTCGGCCAGCGTCTGCTCCGGACCCAGGAACCCCATCGCCAGGAGCACCAGGTCGGCCGGGAACTCCTGCTCGCTGCCGGGCACTTCCTTCATCTGGAACCGGCCGCTCTCGTCCTTGACCCACTCCACGCGGACCGTCCGGATCGCTTTCACGTTCCCCTGGCCGTCGCCGACAAAGGCCTTGGTCAGCACGCAGAACTCGCGCGGGTCCTTGCCGAATTTCGCGGCCGCCTCGCCGTGGCCGTAGTCGACGCGGAAGATTCGCGGCCACTGCGGCCAGGGATTGTCCGGCGCCCGCTCGGCCGGGGGCATCGGCAGAAGCTCCAGGTTCGTCAGGCTCCTGCACCCGTGACGCATCGACGTGCCCAGACAGTCGTTGCCCGTGTCGCCGCCGCCGATCACAATCACGTGCTTGTCCTTGGCGCTGATGTAGTTGCCGTCCTTGAGCTGCGAATCAAGCAGGCTCTTCGTATTCGCGTGCAGGAACTCCATGGCGAAGTGGACGCCCTTCAGTTCGCGCCCCGGCACGGGCAGATCACGCGGCCGCGTCGCGCCAGTGGCCAGCACCAGCGCGTCGTGCTCCTCACGCAGCTTCCTCGCGTCGACGTTCACGCCAACCTCGGCGCCGGTCACGAACTTCACCCCCTCGGCCGCCATCAGGTCCACGCGCCGCTGCACCGTCTGCTTGTCGAGCTTCATGTTCGGGATGCCGTACATCAGCAGCCCGCCGATGCGGTCGGCCCGCTCATAGACCGTGACCTCGTGCCCGGCCTTGTTCAGTTGATCGGCCGCCGCCAGCCCCGCCGGACCCGAGCCGATCACCGCCACCTTCTTCCCCGTGCGGACCGGCGGCGGACAGGGCGTCACCCATCCTTCGCGGAATCCCCGGTCGATGATCTCACACTCGTTGTCCTTGATCGTCACCGGCGGTTCGATGATGCCCAGCACGCACGCGCCTTCGCACGGTGCGGGGCACACCCGACCGGTGAACTCCGGGAAGTTGTTGGTCGCGTGCAGACGGTCCAAAGCCTCGCGCCACCGATCCTGGTAGATCAGGTCGTTCCACTCCGGGATCAGGTTGTCCACCGGGCAGCCGGTGTCCGACTGGCAGAACGGTATGCCGCAGTCCATGCACCGTGCGCCCTGCCGCTGCCGCTCGGCTGGATCCAGATCGCGGCGGAACTCCTGGAACGTCGTCAGCCGCACCAGCGGCTCGACGTCCTTGACTTTCTGCCGTGTGAATTCCTTGAAACCGGTGGGCTTACCCATTTTTGGTCTCTCCCATGTGCACGGGGGCGTCCTCTTCCTCATCGTGGCTCATGCGCTCGGCCAGCACCCGCTTGTAGTCGGTCGGCATGACTTTCACGAACTGCGCGAGGCTCGCCTTCCAGTTGTCGAGAATCGCCGCCGCCACCGTCGAACCGGTGTATTGCCGGTGCTGCTCGACAAGCTGCCGCAGTTCGGCGATGTCCGCTTCCTGCGTCATCTTCTCCAGCTCGACGGTGCCGAGGTTGCAGTTGGGCAGCAGTTGCTCGTGGGGGTCGTAGACATATGCGATGCCGCCGGACATCCCGGCCGCGAAGTTCCGCCCCGTCGGCCCCAGAATCACCACCCGCCCGCCGGTCATGTACTCGCAGCCGTGGTCGCCCACGCCCTCGATCACCGCCATCGCTCCCGAGTTACGGACGCAGAAGCGCTCAGCCGCCATGCCGCGGAAGAACGCTTGTCCGCTGGTCGCGCCGTACAACGCCACGTTGCCGATGAGGATGTTCTCCTCCGGCGTGAAGGTCGCCTCCTTGGGCGGGTAGATGATGAGCCTGCCGCCGGACAGACCCTTGCCCACGTAGTCGTTGGCGTCGCCCTCCAGCTCGATCGTGATGCCGCGCTGCATCCACGCGCCGATGCTCTGACCGGCCGAGCCGCGCAGGCGGATGTAGATCGTGTCGTCCGGCAGGCCGTCCGCGCCGTGGGCCTTGGACACCTCATGGCTGAGCATCGTCGCCAGGGCACGGTCGGTGTTCTGCACCGGCAGGTCGATGCGCACCTTCTCGCCGCGCCGCAATGCCGGCTCGGCCAGTTTGATCAGCTTGTTGTCCAGCACTTTCTCCAGCCCGTGGTCCTGCTTGATCGTGCAGCGTACCTCGACCTTGTCGTGCGGCCGCTGTGCCGGCGTCAGGATCGGCGACAGGTCCAGGCCTCGGGCCTTCCAGTGGTCCACCGCGTCGTCCATCTCCAGCATGTCGCTGCGGCCGATCATCTCGTCCATGCTGCGGAAGCCCAGGGCCGCCATGTGCCGGCGCACGTCCTCGGCCAGCAGGAAGAAGTAGTTGACCACATGCTCCGGCTTGCCGGTGAACTTCCTGCGCAGCTCCGGATCCTGCGTGGCGATGCCCACCGGGCAGGTGTTCAGGTGGCACTTGCGCATCATGATGCAGCCCAGGGCGATCAGCGGCACGGTGGCGAAGCCGATCTCCTCGGCCCCGAGCATCGCGGCGATGCACACATCGCGGCCGGTCTTGATCTGGCCATCGGTCTGCAGGACCACGCGGCTGCGCAGGTCGTTGAGCACCAGCGTCTGATGCGTCTCGGCGATGCCCAGCTCCCACGGCATGCCCGCGTGTTTGATGCTCGTCAGCGGCGACGCGCCCGTCCCGCCGTCGTGACCGGAGATCAGGATGTGGTCGGCATGCCCCTTGGCGACGCCGGCGGCGATCGTCCCCACGCCTACTTCCGACACCAGCTTCACGCTCACGCGGGCCGACGGATTCGAGTTCTTCAGATCGAAGATGAGCTGCGCGAGATCCTCGATCGAATAGATGTCGTGGTGCGGC
>CAZUUQ010000024.1:0-34167 GCA_964622625.1 uncultured Phycisphaeraceae bacterium
AGGTCCACGGCGTGCAAGCCGGAGAGGCCGTGCTGTCGCGCCCATCCGTCGGCCGCCAGACCGTGCAGGTGCGCGCCCCATGCCGCGGCGTCGAAACAGGGCACTCCCTGGGCCAGCAGGGCGGCGATCAGGCCGGTGAGCACGTCGCCGCTGCCAGCCGTGGCCAGAGCGGGGTTGCCGGTGGCGTTGATATATACCCGACGGCCGTCGCTGACCACGGTGTGGCGGCCCTTGAGGAGCACCACATCGACACCTAGGCGCGTACAGAGCGTGGCGGCCGCGGTGGGGCGGCGTTCTTCGCCCACGGGATCGGCATCAAGACCGACCGCGTCCGCGAGTCGACGAAACTCACCGGGGTGCGGTGTCAGGACGCGCGGGCCGGTTTTGGGGTCACGGGCCGCGGCGCCTTGCGGCCGGGCCGCGCGGGTGTCTTTGCGGAGCATGCTCGCCAGCAGGTTCAGGCCATCGGCATCGAGGACCATGGTGCGCGGGCTGTCCAGCAGCAGCGCCAGCAATTGTGCCGCTTCGGAGGCCTGGCCCCAACCGGGGCCGATCGCCAGGACGGCCCGGCCATCGGGGTCGGCGTCATCAAGCATGGCCATGGCTGCGGCCGGGTCATGCTCGAAATCGAGGGCGATGCCGGTTGCGGCTGGCTCAATGGTCAGCGTATGGGGCAGCACGGCCGGGAGAGTGGCGATCTTTACCAGCCCCGTTCCGCCGCGAAGAGCCGCCCGGGCGCACAGGGCAGGGGCGCCGATCATCGTGCGGCTGCCGCCGACGACAATCACCGTGCCGAACGTGCCCTTGTGTCCGTCGGCCGGGCGGGCTGGCAGCGGCGAGAGGCGGTCGGGCGTCACCGGTTGCAGTTGCGCGTCAGCCATCAGACATGCCGCCTTGACGTATCCCGGTTGCGTCCGATCTCAGTGTATGCTCATCGGCCCGCGGCCGGCTGCACCACGCGAATCGAAAGCCGACCCAGCCACGGCACGATCTTCGCCATGTCATTCAGAGCAGTCGCTTCATCCTGGGCGCTGACCGCCAGAGCGATGTGGCCAGCGTCAAAGGGTGTGTCGGCCAACGTCGCATCCAGATCGACCCATCGCCCGCCCTCACTGGCGCCTGAAGGGCCGTCGCTGAGCCACGCCTGCGTCCACATGTGGTAGCCGAATACGTTCTCGCGGCCCATGAACTGCTCGACGTAGATCAGCCCCGTAACCGTGCGGCTCGGAATGCCCGAGCCCCGCAACAGGGCCGCCAACAGCACCGCGTGTTCGGTGCAGTCGCCCTGGGCCGTGCGCGCGACCTCCACGGCGGTGGCGAAGCCCGTGGATAAATCCTTCTTCTGGATGAACGTGTGCACGAAGCGGCGCAGATGCTCAGCCCGTTGTACCGCGGGCATTCGCCGGGCGTCGCCTGCCAGGGCCTCTGCCAGCAGCTTCATTACCTGGGGGTCGCGGTAATTGAGCGTCAGGCTCGCCCGCCGATGGACCGTGCCGGGAAGGTCGTCGCCGGGATTCACGGGGTCGTCGAGGTCGATCACCACCACGGCCGTGCGGGCATCGGCCCACGCCACCCGCTGGTAGCCGCCGCGCACGATGTCCGGGGCCGTGAGCTGGCCGTCGGTGTCCGTCGGCTCGAAGCGCAGCTCATACACCGCTGTGCGAAGCTGCCGCGGTTGCGGCACCGGCCGATCCGGCACGACGAGCGTGTTGTCCATCACCTCCACGGGCATCTCAACCGCCGTCGGTCGACCCTCGGCCGTTGCGCCCATGGCTGTTTCGCGCTGGGCCGCTACCAGCGTGATCGTCAAGCCCGGCATGGCCGGCACATCGCTGCGCAGCGCATGGCCCTTGTCATCGACGTACTCGGTCATCGTCATGCCGGGAAGCTGCGAGGTTTCGACCTGCCAGGCGATTGCGGGTACCCGCTGACCCTCGGCCGTCTCCACCTGCGTGGGGCCCTGCACCGCGATCTTCATTTCGATCGGCTGCGGCCCGGTCGCAGGGTCAATCGTGTGAAAGCTGATCTGCTTCGCCCCCCGCGTCAGTTCCCGCTCCACGTGCCGCGACGCGGCCGCGGGAGGCAGCCACGGCTGCGCAGGCGGCGCGAAGAACTGCCGCTGCTCCATCTCGCCCTGGCGGCTGACCAGCTCGATGCCGTCGCCGCGGAAGTGCATGGTCTGCGTCACCATCATCGCACCCAGACTCTGATGCGTGCGGGCGAGGATCGGCTCGCCGTCGTCGGTTTCCTCGAAGCGGCTGTCCATGCTCACGATCATCGTCATCGGTCCGCGGGCGATCGTCAGCTCCATCCGCATCGCCGTGGTCAGCACCCCCTCGCTGCGCGTCACCCACGCATGCGCCCACCCGCCTGGCTGGCCCTCCACCAACACCTGGTACCACCGCTCGAACTCGACCTGCCCCGCCTCGGCCTGCGGCCCACTGATCTGCGCCCCAGCCTGCGCAGCCACACCGATCGCCGCCACCCCCATCACAAGCAGCAACCATGCCCGCCATACCGTCTCCGCCCGCGAGACCGCCCCGACCCGCATTGTCAAAGGAAGATGCTTCATGCCCTGATTGTAAGCGCATCGCACCGCCGCATCCGAGCCGGCTTCTGTGGAGCCCGTGTATCCTGCGCCGCCAACCACCACAACCCCTCCGTGCCCCCAGCCACCCGCCGCTCAGCGATCGTCCAGCGATTCGAGATTACCCAAGTGATCCGTGCAGCCCCATGTGACGGTATGCCATGTGCCGGCATTGAAGGCGAATGTGTTGATGCTCGCGTTGCGGAGTTTGAAAGATCGCGGCAGCGCGACGTCAATGCCTTCAGCCAATCGATACATCCCGTCGAGCACGCCGCCATGCGCCACCACGACGATCCTCTGACCCGCGTGTATCGCCGCCAGGTCGGTCAGGCGTCGCGTCGTCCGCTCGAATCGTTGCCGTGCGCTCTCACCGCCGGGGATGACGTAATCCGGGTCGCCGGTCTGGAACGCCGCCACGGCTGCGGGATGGCGCTCCAGTACCTGCGGCCAGGTCAGCCCCTCGAAGATGCCAAGGTTGCGTTCACGCAGCAGCGGGTCCGGGACGATGCGGCAGCCGGTGCGTTGGGATATGAACCGAGCTGTCGCCATGGCCCGGCCCAGATCGCTGCTGTACAGCGCGTCAAACGGCTGCGTCGCCATCGCGGCGGCAATCGCTTTCGCCTGCGCCACACCCCGCGCGGAGAGCGAGCTGTCGCGATGCCCTTGCTGGCGGCCTTCAAGATTCCAATGCGTCTCACCATGGCGAACCAGCAGCAGTATGGTTGGTTGAGCCATGATGTCACCTGCCCCGGCGCGCGTGACGCAAAGCGCGGCGCCGCCACAGTTGCGTATGTGGTTACTCCTGGGGCGGCGCTACGCTCCGCCCCAGCCACCTGGTTTGGGTTTCATCTGTGTTCATTTGCGTTGATCTGCGGCTACTTCTCCATCGCCGCCTGGCCGCCCAGCGCCGTCAGGCAGTCGATGAAGGTCGGGAAGGTGACGTTCATCGCCTCGGCGGTGTCGATGGTCGTCGGCTGGTCGATCGCGGAGGCGATGACGGCCAGAGCCATGACCACGCGGTGGTCGTCGTGGCCGCTGACGTTCCCGCCGCGCAGGCGGCTCTCGTGAATCACCAGGCCGTCGGGCAGTTCCTCGACCTTCGCGCCCAGCTTCGCCAACTCGCCGGCCATGACGGCGATGCGGTCGGTTTCCTTGAGCCGCGCCTGCGGGACATTCACCAGGCGGGTGGTTCCCTGGGCGAAGCAGGCGAGGGCGGCCAGCATCGGCAGGGCGTCGGGCGTGTCGTTAAGGTCGAGTTCGCAGCCGCGCAAGCCGCGCCCGCCGCGGACGCGGATGCCCTCAGGCCCGACCTGCACATCCGCCCCCATTTGCCGCAGGTAGTCGATCACCTGCTTGTCGCCCTGGGGGTCGTTCATGTCCAGGCCGCGCAGCAGCACGTCGTTGTCGCCCAACGCCCCGGCCGCGAGGAAGAACGTGGCCGACGAGAAGTCGGCCGGCACGCGGCCGTCAATCGGGCCGTAGCGCTGTCCGCCGGGGATGCGGAAATGCTTTAGCCCGTCGCGCTCGTAGCGGATGCCGCAGCGGTCGAGCCAGTGCAGCGTCAGCAGCACATAAGGCGCTTCGTTGAGCAGCGTCACGTTGATGGTGGTGTCGTCCTCGGTCAGCGGGCAGTGGACCAGCAGGCTCGAAAGATACTGACTGGTGACCGCTTCGATGGCGGTCGCGCCGCCGCGCAAAGTGCCGCCGACGATCGCCGGGGCGCAGCCGTTGCCGCGCGTGGTCTCCGCCCGGGCGCCGAGGTTGCGGAGGGCTTCGAGCAGTGGGCCGATGGGGCGGCGGCGGATCTGGGCGTCGCCGGTGAACACAGCCACGCCTTGGCGCAGCAGCGCGGCCGAGCCGACCGCGAGACGCAGCGTCGTGCCGCTGTTGGCCACGTCGATGACGTTGTCGGGCACACGTGGCACACCCGCGAAGCCGGTGACGTGCCAGACGTCGTCGCGCCCGTCGTCGATGGCCGCGCCCAGCGCGCGGTACGCCTGAACCACCGCCTTCGCATCCGCCGAGATCAGCGGCCTATCGATGCGGCTGGTTCCCTCGGCCAGCGACGCGATCGCCACCGCCCGCATCGTGTGCGACTTCGACGCGGGAATGTCCACCGTCCCGGCGAGCTTCGACTTGTGACAGACCAGCTTCATGCGTCGCTCACGTCCCCGGCTCTGCGGGCGTGTTCACGGTAGGCGGCCAGCAGGGCGTCAACCGCCTGCTCGATACCCGCGCCGGTGACATCGTACTCCAGGTCCGCCAGACTCCGATAGACCGGCTCGCGCACAGCCAGCAGAGCCTGAATCTGCTCCAAGCCGCCGCCCAGTTCGGGGCGATTGGGACGGTGGCGGGTGAACTTCTCGTCACTGTGCACGCGGCGGAGCAGTTCCGTCGGCTCACAGCGCAGGTAGACACGCAGGCAATGACCAGCCGCGGCAAGGGCGGCCCGCGACTCCTGGCGCATCACCGAGCCGCCGCCCAGCGCGATCACCCGCCCGTCGTCGCCAATCAGCTCACGCACCGTCGTCGATTCGGCATCGCGAAATACCTGTTCACCCAGCTCCGTCCACACCGCGGCTATGTCGGGCCTGCCCAGCCGGCGGCAAACCTCGTCGTCCACGTCCATGAAATCCAAGCCCAACCGCTCGGCCAGATGCCGGCCGATTGTGGATTTGCCGCTGCCTCGATACCCCATGAGCACCACGTTCATGCCGCAATTGTAGCGATCGGTTTTACATGCACTGACGGATCAGATGGCGCAGTCCGTTGGCCAGTTGCAGCTCCGAGACGTCGAAGATCTTGTCGGCTGTGGTGGCGCAGAGCGGGTCGAGATCGCGTGTGAAGACAGCGGCCTCGGCCGCGTCGCCGCAACGCTGGGCCAGGGCGTCGGGTCGGCAGCGCAGGTAGATGCGTTGCGCCTGGGCGGTTTCGAGCGTCTGGCGCAGGGCCGTGTCCGCGAGGGCGACGGCGTCCACGGCGATGACTTGCTCATCGCGGGTCAAGGCGTCGGCCAGGGCCGCTGACAGGCCGTTGACGCTGGATTCGGCACTCCTGGCGGGAGTGGTCAGATCCACGCGGCGGCGCCAAAGCTGCGAAGCCAGCCCCTTGGCGTATGCGGCCGGCTGTGTGGCGCGATGTCCGAAGAGGATCGTGTTCATGGGCGGGATTGTAGCGGTGGTATGATGAGCATTGATGGCCACATCGTCCGATCAGCCTGCTTCGCCCGGCGCCCCCGGCACCCCCGGCCCGCGCCGCCGCGCTGTCGGGCCACGCGTCACCCTGCCAGCCGCGCGGCGGCTGGAACTGTTGCGGCGTTACCGTGTCTGGCCGCAGCGTGATCTGTCGCTGGGGTTTATAACCCAGCAGTTCAAACAGCAGGTGCAGCGGCCCTACAAACAGCTCGCCGGCGTCAGCGAGGCGTGGCAGCAACTGGTGCCCGCGGCCGTGCTGATGCACACGCGGCTGGAGGGTTTGTCACGCGGCACGCTGACGGTCATCGTCGACTCCAGCGCCCGGCTTTACGAGTTGGACGGACTATTGCGTCAGGGCCTGCAGACGCGGCTGATCGAAGCTTGCCGCGGGGTGAGCCTCCGCCGCGTGCGACTGCGTCAAGAGAGCCTGTCATGAGATCGTGTGCTCGCATCCCACTTATCGCATGGATCACGACCGCGGCGTCCGCCATGGCGTTGACCGCATGCACTGTGGGGCCGCCGCCGATGCCGCAGGAGGGCCTGCTGCCGTTGACTGGACCAATCGAGGCGGCAGATTTGTTGCCGCTGGAACCAGTACGGGCGACGGGTCGAATCATCACATCCCGAGGCGAGGCGGACGGCATCGCGCTGAGCCTGCAACCGGCGAGTGATGAGCCGGGCGTGTGGCTGTGGCAGGTGGCCGGCGCGTCGACCAGCGCGATCGGTGAAAGTGAAAGAGGTGCGCGGGTGCTGCTGTGGGAAACCTCGGTGCCTGACGGCGTGAAAGTGGCCTATACGACGCCGGTGGTACTGCTTCCCGGTTCCCTCGGGCCGGGCCAGACGTTCACGGGTGAGTCGGATGTTCTGGTGACGAAGCTCTCGGACGGCTCGACGCGCGAGCAGGGGACGGTGACGTATGAGGTGGCGGCCCTGGGGCTTCAGGTGGTAAGCGTCGGCGGGCGGGACGTGGAATTGACCGTGGTGCGTGAGACGCGGCGTATGAAGCTGAAAATGGCGCAATCGGTGGTGGTGGTGACCACGGGTTATCTGCCCGAGGTAGGGATGGTGGTGCAGACGGTGGACGAAAGAACAACGGTGCTGGGCCTGGTCCCGACGCATCGCCGCCAGCGGGTGGAGCGGCAGGACGGGTTGGGCGGGTAAGGATTGTGCCGGTTGTGCGGCCTGTACATCCGTCGACCCAGCGAATCAAGTGGGCGGCGCATGAGGCCGATACTGGCCATAGTCGAGCTTCCGCCGACGCGAGGGGAACATGCCCACCATGGCCGACAACGTCCGCATGCTGTGTCCGAACCTGCAATGTCGCGCGGTGCTGGCTGTGCCGGGTAGCGCGCGGGGCCAAGTCGTTCGCTGCCGCAAATGCGGCACACGGGTGAAGGTCCCGCCGACGGTGTCTTTGCCGGGTGTCGATGAGATGCCCGCGGCGCGTCCGGGCGTCACGCCGCCCGCTCCGCCGACCGCGGCGTGATGGGTCGGTCTTCACTTCTTGTCGTCATCTTCATCACCGGCCAGGGGCAGGTCGCCTGATCCACTGAAATCCGCGTCGTCCTCGGCCGCGATATCAGCACTGTCCGCTTCAATGGCGCCAGGCTTGGGGCCGCCGGTATCAGCCAGCACGTCCGCTGCCAAGGCGCTGGCGTCAAGCCCTGCGCTGGAAGCGGACGCATTCCGCGGCTTCACGGGTGAAGATGTCGTCTGTGTTTCACCATGAACGGCGGTGCCGGATGCGCTATCGTGCCCGTTCAGAATGGTTGGCACAGGTTCGATTTCTCGCGGCTTACCATCAATGACAACAGTGAACTGGACCGGACCGATGCCCACGCGGTCACCGGGCCGCAGCTTCGCCTTGGTCACCTTCTGCCCATTGTGATAGGTGCCGTTACTCGATTTCAGATCGTGGACTTCGACACCGTCATCCTCGCCGATGCGAAATTCACAGTGCTTGCGGGAGACGCTGGACAAGGGGATGCGCAGGTCGGCATGCGTGGTGCGGCCGATCATTACGCGATCGCTGGTCAGGGGGAAATCCCTGCGCGAGCCATCGGCCGCAAACATGACCAAAGTGACGTTCATCGGCGCAACCTGAACTGCATGGTCCACGTGCCCCACACGTTGTTAAGTCTAGAATGGGCGCCATGGCCCCGCAAGCATTGTCAACCCGTTCTTCCGAGACAGCCGCCGCCTTTGCGGGGCTTTACGTGCATGTGCCGTTCTGCTTCCACAAATGCCACTACTGCGACTTCTACAGCATCGTGGACGACCGTAATCGCCAGGGGGCGTTCGTGCAGCGGTTGAGCGACGAACTGGCGTGGTGGTGCGATCGGGCAGGGCTGCAGCCGATGACTGTTTTTGTTGGCGGGGGCACGCCGACGCTGCTGCCGGCCGAGGGGTGGCGGCGCCTGTTGGGGGAGTTGGGTGACCGCGGCGTGCTGGAGCGCGTCGGCGAGTTCACCGTTGAGGCCAACCCCGAGACTCTGACGCCGGCGCTTCTGAAGGTGCTCACAGGCGGGGGCGTCAACCGCATGAGCATCGGGGCGCAGTCTTTTGATCCGGTGCTGCTCAAGGCCCTTGAGCGCTGGCATGAGCCGGCGAGCGTGGCCCGGGCTGTGGCGATGGCCCGCGACGCCGGACTGACCAACGTCAATCTCGATCTGATATTCGCCATTCCGGGCCAGAGCGAGGCGCAGCTTGAGCGCGACCTGGATGCCGCCTTGGCCTTGGGCCCGCAGCATGTGAGCTGTTACAGTCTGACCTTCGAGCCGGGGACGCCGCTGGAGCAGCGCCGCCGCCTGGGCCAGATCAAACCGGCGGACGAAGAGACGCAGCGGTGGTTCTATGAGCGGGTGATAGCTCGTCTGGCGGCGGGGGGGTATGAGCATTACGAGATCAGCAACTGGGCACGGCCGGGAAGGCGATGTGAGCACAATCTGCTTTACTGGCGCAACGGCCACTGGCTGGGTTTGGGGCCGTCGGCCGCCAGCCACCGTGCCGGGCGCCGATGGAAGAACGCGCCGCATCTGGGGCGATATCTGACGTCGGTCGGGCCAGCCCCCGTAAGCGAAGAAGAGAATCTGACCCCTGACGGCAGCATCGGCGAGCAGTTCATGCTCGGTTTGCGCCTGACTGAAGGCGTCGAGTGGTCATGGGTGCAGCGGCATGCGCCGTCTTCCGATCGGAGGCGCGCTGAGATTGACAGACTGCTGTCTCTGGGCATGCTGCAGCGCACCGCGGCGCATCTGCGGCTGAGCGACGAAGGACGGCTGCTGGCCGATAGTGTGCTGGCCGCGCTGTTGTGAATTACGGGCAGCCTCGCAACACGCATGCTTCACGTGAGTACAGTCAGGTGACCGTATGCTTCCCCTTCGCGAAAGGAGCCGCTGGTGCTGCTGGATACCGTGAACATCGCTGAACTGGGGGGAATGCTGCGGCCGCACATGAATCGGCCGAGCTGGCCGGGGCTGGATGAGGAGGCGGCGCGACAGCGGGCGCGGCGGTATGCGCGGCGATACGGCTTGTGGGGTGGATTGGGGCCCATGCTGGAGCGAGACAAAGGGATTCCCGTGCTGCGACGGTCGGTCTATCGCTGTTACCAGCGGCAAGGCATCCGCGATCCGGAACAGCAGGCGTTTGCGGCAAGGATGTGGCAGACGGATGCGGCCCGGGCGGCCGTGTGGCTGAAACATCCGGCCGCGGACGTGGACTATCTGCAGGATCTGTTGTGGGCCTGGTGCGACGAGTGGAAGTGGACGATGGCCGCCCACGAACCGACGCAGACGCTCGATCTGCGGGCGACGGCGCTGGCGGTGATGCTGGCCGAGACGGCGGCGACGCTGCGGGACGTGCTGGAGGCGGAGGTTGTCGAACGGGTGGAGCAGCATCTGTGGCAGCGGATATTGCTGCCCGCGGCCGACCCGCGCGAGCCGAAGTGGTGGGCGACCTGCCGTCACAACTGGAACCATGTGTGCAACGCCAACCTCATCGGCACAGCCCTTAATGTCATTCATGATCATCGCATGCTGGCCGACTACATTCACCCGTTGATCCTGCGGATGGATTATGCGCTGGCGGGCTTTGCAGCCGATGGCGGCTGCCTGGAGGGACCGACCTACTGGAACTTCGGCTTCGGACACTACCTCGATGCGGCGGTCATGCTGCACCATCGCACGGGTAGGCAGGTGAACCTCATGGCTGACGAGCGGGCGCAGCGCATCGCCCGCTACCCGTTGGCGGCCTACCTGGGCGACGGGCATTGCGCGACATTCAGCGACGCCCATGACCGGCACTTCACGGCCGAGAATGTGCTCAAGGTCAATTACCTGCTCGACCTGCCGCAGCTCTACGGCTGCGCTCCAGTCCATGACGACGGCACGCCGAGAGTCGAAGGACCTGACGGCTGGCACGGTGCGGTATGGCGGGGGCTTACGTTGGTCTGTGGGCAGAAGCGGCCCAGGGATTTCAAGCTGGAGGACGCGCTGCTGCCGGACCTGGGCCAGGCGACGTTGCGGGCCGGCGGCCAGGGCGCGACCACGGTCCTGGCGGCGATCGCGGGGCACAACGGCGTCAACCACAATCACAACGACGTCGGCTCGTTTGTCCTGTTGCGATGCGGCCGCGACGGCGGAGCGAGGTTGCTGCTGACCGATCCGGGGGCGCCGGCTTACAACAGCAAGACGTTCAGCCCGCGGCGGTACGAAATTCTTTTCTGCCGCTCGCGCGGCCACAGCGTGCCGGTGATCAACGGCCGCGAGCAGTCGGCCGGCGAGGAGTATCGCGGGACGTTGAGCGTCGAGGGCTTGGGCGGCGATGGCGCCAAAGTCGCGCGGATCGACATGACGGCTGCGTATGACGAGCCGACGCTGCAGTCGCTGGTGCGGGCGCTTGAATTGGACGCGGGCGGGCGGCTGACGATCCGCGACGATTACAGCTTCACACGCAAGCCGCGGCAGATCGAGGAAGCGTTCGTGACGTATGAGTCAGCGAGCCTCGAGCGCGGCGGCAGGGGAGTGAGGATCGGAACGGGTCGCAGCGCGGCCCGACTTACGGCGATGCAGCCGGGACGTTTCAAGGTGCAGCGGCTGGTCAAGGAATCGAAGGCGGATGGCTACGGGAAGGTGGTGACGCGCATCACGTTTGAACCGCGCACGCTGGAGCGGCGGATGACGCTGGCGTTTGTGGTCTGACGCCGGCGGTCAGAATGCGCGATGCGTGAAGGTGCCAGCAACCATCGCGCCGGCGATTCGCATGTCCAAGGGGTTGCTGAAGGCGGGGTCGAAAATGTCGGTGTCGAGGAAGGTCAGGTCGGCGTCCATGCCGACGGCCAGGCGGCCGCGTTGATCGGCTTCGCCGACGGCCAGCCACGGCGCGACGGTTTGCATCCACAGCCACTGGTGGACGTTGACGCGCTCCGCCGGATACCAGCCGCCGGCGGGCTGGCCGGTGTGATCGGTGCGGCGGAGGGCGCCCAGCAGCGAGTCGCGCGGGTCGGCGCTGACCACAGGGGCGTCCGAGCCGAGGGCGACGATCGCGCCGGCAGCAAGCAGACTGGCGATGGCATAGGTCCAGCGGCTGCGTTGTCCCAACAGGCGTTCGGCGGTGCGCCAGTCGGCGAGCAGGTGACAGGCCTGCATCGACGCGGCAACGGCGAGACGGCCGAAGCGAGGCACGTCGTGGGGGTGCAGGTGCTGGGCGTGTTCAATCCGGTGGGCGAGGCGGCGGTGTGGTTTGAGTGGGCGATGGGCTTCGAAAGCGTCGAGCAATTCGCGCACGGCCCGGTCGCCGATGGCGTGGCAGGCCAGAGGCAGGTCGGCCAGTTCGCAGCGGCGGACCAGGTCGTGAAGCTGTTTGTCGTCGAGCACGGCGACACCGCTGTTGCCGGGCTCACCCTCGAAGTTGTCAAGCATCCAGGCGGTGCGACTGTTGAGCGAGCCGTCGGCGAAAGCCTTGATGCCTGCGACGCGGAAGCGCGGGTCGTCCGGCCATCGCTGCCGCGATGCGATGGCCGTGTCGAAATGTGTGTGCAGCACGTACCCCCGAACGCGCAGCGGGCACGAGCCGTCTGCATGCATGTCGTGCAGCAGGGCGATGGAGTCAGCGACTTCGGCGCAGCTTCCCGCGGCCATGAGGTGCGCGGCCGTGTAGCCGAAGCGGCCCAGCACGTCGATGCCGTCGGTCAGATGACGTCGATGCTGTGCGGGCGTCGGCTGCGGCCGGCGGATCAGGGCGATTGCTTTTTCGAAGAACATGCCGGCAGGTCGGCCGCCACTGTCACGCGTGAGGCTGCCGCCTTCGGGCGTGGGCGAGGCGGCGTCGATTCCGCTGTCACGCATGGCCCGCGTGTTGACCCACAGGCCATGGCCATCAAACTGCGCGAGCATGACGGGGCGATCGGCGCAGGCAACGTCGAGTTCGGAGGCGGTGGGGAATGAGGGGGGATTCCAGGTATTGACGTTGAATCCATGCCCCACGAGCGGATCGCCGCTGTGAGTTGCGGCGGCCGCCTGGCGCACGCGGTCGAGGCACTGCTGCTTCGATGTCGTGCCGCTGAGATCCATCATGTACCGCGAAGCACCGACGGCATCGATATGGCAATGACTGTCGACCAGCCCGGGAATGATGACGCGGCCGTCAAGTCGCGTCTGGTCACAGGGACCCTGCACGGCGGCCCGGACCTGGTCAGCGTCGCCCACAGCCACGATGCGGCCGTCGCGGATGAGCATGGCGTCGCCGACGCGATGGGCAACCTCGCCCATGGGTGCATCAGGCGGGTCGTGGAAACGGCCGTTGGTCAGCAGGTGCTGCGGACTTGCCATCCCTTCAGGTTAGCGATCGCGGTCGCTGCCGCTATCACGAGCTGTCTGTTGGCGGAGATGGGGGCGTCATGCCGTTTGACACGCGCGCGTCCGGGGGTTAGGAAGAGTGGCTCTTGCATGCGCGATTGACTCGGACTGGGAAGGGACGCGAGCACTGAATGAGGAGCATGTGATGGCCGAGGGATATCCTACGTTTGTGACGGCCGTGGCCAGACACGTGGCGACCAAAGGTGACGAAGCCCGAGAGCTCGCCGTGGCATCAGCGCGGGAGGCTTGCGTGCAGCTCAAGGAGAAGCTCGCCGGCCGCACGCCGCAGTACTACTACATCCTCGAAAACATGAAGGCGGCCGCTCCGGTCCACGAAGTCTTCAAGCAGGAGCTGGCCGACGCGCCATTCGCCGGCGTGGGCAACAACTGGGACGACTACTCGCCCAACGACCGCGACAGCTTCGAGCAGATGGGCGAGAAGATGTCGGGCGTCTCCATCACGGCGATCCTCGGTGATGTGGATGTGCAGGTGGAGCGGGTGCATATTCCCTTCAGTCAGGTGGACTGGAGCTGGGGCGGCGGGCCGGTCTACTCCCACTTCCTCAACCAGCGGTCGCTGCACAAGCAGAAGGCGGCCGAGCTGGTGGGTAAGCTTCACTTCGACCAGAGCGATGGCGCGGCCAACGTGCTGGTGATCGCGGGTCAGATGCACACGCTGCGGCACGAATACGTCGCCGAGGGCATCGCCGATGTGCTGCCCAAGGGCGTGAAACTGGCGGGCGGCGCGTCGGCGGATTGGGGCTGGGTGTACCACGAAGGCGGCATACACCAGGAATCGCTGGTGGGTCTGAGAATATCGGGACGGTTTCGCACGATCTGCACTGGGGCCAAGGGACGCGAAGACGCCCCGTTGCGTCTCGCGGAATTGTTGGCGGAGGTCAATGCGAAGCGGGCCAAGGACGCGATGACAGCGATGGTCTTTTTCTCGTGCGCCGGTGGTTGGCGTCACAGTTTTGAGGAACAGGGCAAGCTGCTCAGGAAGCATCTGCCCGAGGGGCTGGGCGTCATCGGTCAGATTTCAGGTGGCGAGTTCGGGCTGCTGCGCGACGGTCCTGGATTCGCGGCCGACAGCAAGCTGGGTATCATCATCGCCATGCTGCCGAACAATTGAACCGGCCATGTGAGCGAGAGCGATTTGGCCCTAACCAGGCTGGTTGACGATCCGCAAAACACAACAGGAGTACTTGTGATGAAACGCAATAACATGATCGTGACGCTGATGCTTGCCGTCGCGGCTTCAGGGCTGTTCGCGGACACCGCGCAGGCGGACGATCAGGCTGCGCAACAGTCGCCGCCGGTCAATCGGGTTGTGCCGCCGGACGCCGATGCCAGCCCGTTTCTTGCCGAAGAGCATTTCGTGATGAACTGGCTGCTGCTGGGCCCGTTCAGTTACGCGCCCGATGAGTTTGAGGGAGATGAGGCACAGGCCGCGGCGGCACACGCATTTGTTGAGAGCGAAGCCGATCTTGACGGCTCACAGCCGGCCCCGGAAGGCACGCGATGGGAGCGCAAACACTTCGTCGGCATCCTGCAGGCTGGCCAGGTCGATCTTCATGAACCCTATGGCGGCGACACCGATTACGCGGCCGCCTATGCCGTGGCGATCCTGCGGTGCGACGAGGCGATGGACAATCTCCAGCTGTGGGTCGGCAGCGATGACTATCTCCAGATCTGGCTCAATGGCGAGCTGATCCACACCTACAATGAAAAGCGCCGCGGAAGTGACTGGGATCAGGATCTGATCGACGGTCTGTCACTGCATGCCGGCGACAACCGGATTGTGGTCAAGTGCGTGGACGTGATCGGCGGCTGGGATTTCTACTTCCGTCTTACCGACGAGGAAGACAATCCGCTGGTGATTGAGGCGGACGCTGATCAGGACATGGAATAATCTCCGGAAAGGACCCTTGGCATCATGCAGTATCGCACGCTGGGAAAGACGGGAATCAAGGTCAGCGAAATCGGTTTCGGCTGCTGGGGTATTGGTGGCTGGGACAACTTCAAGGACGACCAGGAGTCGCTGCGGGCCTTGCACCGGGCATACGACCTGGGTGTGACCTTTTACGACACGGCCATGGGCTACGGCAGCGAGGGCATCCTGGGCCAGGCGTTCAAGGACCGTCGTGAAAAGGTTGTGATCGCCACCAAGATTTCTCCAAAAGTACAAAAGTGGCCGACGCTCGACCATGAGCCGATTGAGACGACTTACCCCGAGGACTGGATCATCCAGTGCACGGAAAACAGCCTCAAGAAACTCGGCACCGACTACATCGACGTGCAGCAGTTCCACTCGTGGGCCGATCCCTACACAAAGCTCGACTCATGGTGGAACGCAGTGTGCAAGCTCAAGAAACAGGGCAAGATCCGTGCTTGGGGCGTCTCGTCCAATGACTGGAACCCGTACAACACCGTGGGGTTGGTCGAGAGCGGGCGGGCCGACACCGTCCAGGTGATCTACAACCTCATGGAGCAGCGGCCGGCCGAGAAACTGCTGCCTGCGGCCCAGAAGCACCAGGTGGGCATCATCGTCCGCGTCCCCTTTGAGGAGGGCCTGCTCACGGGCAAGATCCGTAAGGGCCACAAGTTCCCTGAGGGCGACTGGCGGGCCAGCTTCCTCACACCCGAGCGACTTGCAGAAGCCGAGCCACACATCAGGGCCTACGAGAAGGAATTGGACGGTACCTACAGAGATCTGCCGACATTGGCGCTGAAGTTCATTCTGGCGCATCCCGCGGTAAGCAGCGCCATTCCCGGCATGCGACGCACGGCCCACGTCGAGGCCAACGTCGCCGTCAGCGACCTGCCCGCCATGCCGCAGGCGAAGGTCAGAAAACTCGAAGGCCTCAAGTGGTTCCACGGCTGGAAATATCCGTGGGCGCAGGACGCATGAGTCGCAGCGCGGTGGACATGGCGGGATGAGCGAGTCATCGCATGACCGTCGCGTGGGCTATTTGAGGCAGCTTCGGCGTATTCTGCCTCGGTGTGAGGTTTTCGAGAACTGGCTCAACCGGTCCGGCGAACTTCCTCCGGACTTTTCCTTGCTGCCCCCGCGTTACCGGCCGCCCGATCCGTTGATCCACGACAACGGCCGCCCTGTGACGGCCGCGTCCTGGCCGCTGCGGCGCGTGGAGATCGTGGCCGCGCTGGAGCAGTGGGTCTTCGGCCACGCCCCGCCGCCGCCGGGCAGCGTGCAGGCCGAGATTCTGTCCATCCGCCAACGGCCACGCGACGATGTGTGGCGTATCCGTCTGAGTTTCGGACCGAATCACGCGGCCACGCTGCCGTGTCTGCTCGTGGTGCCGCGCGGATTGAGCGGGCCGGCACCGGTCTTCCTGGCCAATTTCCTGCTGTATCGCATGTGGGTCGGCCGCGCCCTTCATCGCGGCATGATCTTCTGCAGCTATGGAGCGTGTGACGACAGCCCGGACATGGGTCCGGTGCCACCGGACGCCTCCCGGCCGTGGCGGGACATCTGGCCTGGTTACGACTGGGGCGCGTTTCGCCGCCGCGGGTGGGCCGCCAGCCGTGTCGTAGACTGGCTGACGACACTGCCGCAGGTTGACGCCGGTCGCATCTATATCGGCGGTCACTCGCGCAGCGCCAAGCAAGCGATGGCGGCTGCGGCGTTCGACATGCGATTTGCCGGCGTACTGGCGTCAAGCCCAGGGTCCGGCGGGTCGGTACTGTTCCGCGATCAGGACGAGTCAACGTTCGGCGAGTCCATCGAGATTCTCACACGCGTCTTTCCCGAATGGCTCACGCCTCGCCTCCGCTTCTTCGCCGGACGCGAGCATCTACTGCCGACCGACTGCCACATGATCTACGCCCTGCTCGCGCCGCGGCCGGTGCTGATGAGCACGGCCACGGCCGACTGGGTCGAGAGCACCTTCGCCGTCGAGCACATGCGGCGATTGGCGCGGCCAGTGTACGACATGCTGGGCGGATCGCGGCAACTCGCGCTGCGCTATCGCGACGGTCATCATGGATGGATGGGCCCTACGCGGCGGGCGTATGACAAGTTTCTCTGGCGTCTGTCGCGGGGAGAATCCGCAGCCGCAATCCATGACGATGCGGATTTTCATGACGGCAGCTACGTCGAGTGGCTGGCACACAATCCGCCAGCGTCGGCACCGCCGGGTGACGCGGCGGCGCGGCTTGCATTTCTGTTGGGCGAAGGACCCGTTGCCGCGACATCAGCGCCCAAGCCAGCCGTCTTCGGACAGGGCGAATCGGCCGAATCTCAGCGGCTGCACGTGCGCAACTGGCCGGCACCGCCGCGACGTGAGCCTTGGACTTTCGGCGACGGCGTGTTCGGCCATTTCTATCGCCCGGCTGGCGCCGAGCCGGGCGATGGGCGGCGACCGGCGGTCATCTGGCTGTCTCCTTTCGCCTGCTCCAACGGCTTCACGGGTAGTTACCGCAGCGGCGAAATCGCCCATATACGCCTGTCCAATGCTGGCTTCGCCCACGTGCTGGCTTTCGATCCGATCGGCACCGGATCGCGCCAGGCCGAACGCCGCGGCTTCTACAATCGCCACCCGCGCTGGAGCCTCATGGGGCGGATGGTGCTGGACACGCGGCACGCCGTGGACGCGTTGACGCAGCATCCGGAGGTCGATAGCCGACGCGTGTATCTTTACGGCTTCGGTCTGGGGGCGATCACGGGACTGTTCGCGGCGCTGCTGGATCATCGTGTCGCGGGCGTGGCGGCGGTCGGCGGTTGGACGCCGCTGCGTGCTGAGTCATCGGAAGCGGCCAGGCACGCCCTGATCCACTGGAGCCGCGATCTGCTGTGGCTGCCGCGCCTGGGGTGGTCTGCGGATCGCCCTGGGGACTTGCCGCTGGATTTTGCCGACGTGCTGGCGGGTATCGGGCCCCGCCGAGTTCACCTGATCACGCTGGCGCTCGAACGCCATGTGGATCACACACGGATAGTGGAGACGATCGAAGCGGTTATGGGCGCACATCCCAGCGACCGACATGGTGCCGCGTTGACGGCCGAGAATGTCGAGGAATTCTGTCGCCTGACCGATGCGATTCAGGATCAGGCCATTGCAGTGCTGCGGCAGTGGGCGGCCGCTCCGCTCGCGCGCTAATGCGGCGTTGGGGCCGTTTCCCCATCTTCCGCGATGGTCTCGATGCCGCCTTCCTCGATCTGGATGTCCTCGCGCCGGTCGAGGCGGTCTACCCGGCCATCGCGAATCCACAGGATGCGGTCGGAATTGGCCAGCATCTTGTGGTCGTGCGTCGCGGTGATGATGGTCACGCCGCGCTCGACCGAGAGCTTCTTGAGCATGGCGATGATGTCAGCCCCAGTCTTGAAGTCGAGGTTGGCCGTCGGTTCGTCGGCCAGGATGATGGCTGGATCATTGATCAGGGCACGGGCGATAGCGACGCGCTGCTGCTGGCCGCCGGACAGCTCATCGGGGCGATGATCGAGGCGATGCTCCAGCCCCACGAGGGTGAGGCAATCGACGGCCTTGGCATTGGCCTCGTGCAGCGGCAGGCCGCTGAACACCGCTGGCAGCGAGACGTTGTGCACCGCGTCCAACGACCAGATCAAGTTGTAGGCCTGGAAGATGTAGCCAATGTAATGGTTGCGGACGTATGCAAGTTGACTCCTGCTGAGCCGGGTCAGGTCCAGCGGACCGATCTTCACAATGCCGTCGGTGGGTGTGTCCAGGGCGCCGATCATGTTGAAGAGCGTGGTCTTGCCCGAGCCGGACGGTCCCATGATGGACAGGTACTCGCCGCGGAAAATGTCAACACTGACGTCCCGCAGGGCGTAAACTTCCTCGCCGCGCAGAGCGAAGCGCTTGGAGATGCCGCGCGCGCTGATCAGTGTCTCGCCCAGGCGGACGTCGGAGGCGGCGTGAAGCGCGGCGTTGGTGCTGCTCATGTCGTGGTCCATCCTGCGGGCGTGCGGCGCTGGGGTTGATCAGAAGGGCAACTGAAACACACTCTTGATCAGGAAGGTGACACCGATGCCCAATGTGCTGATGAGCCCGACGCCGCAACTGAAGCCGGCGACGATGACGGGGATGTACTGCCTCCACCGGGGTCCAAATTTCTTTCGGAAATAGTAACGGCCGATCAGGGCACCGACGAACTGGGGTAGCACGGCAAAGGGCAGCGTCTGGTTCAGACCACGCACGATGCCATAAGTCAGAAAAATTGGGGCCCCCAGCACGTTAAGTACCCCGAACAGCAATGACCCGAGAACAAGTCCCCAGAGGATGAAGTCGGCGCGGAAGGCCTGCTCAAAGCGGGAGAAGCCGCCCAGTGTCGACGAATGGATGATGGCGTTGTTCTCGGCGATGACTTCCCACCATTCCTGGGCGTACGGATACTGGGCGCTGGGCACTGGCGCGAGGTTCCAGATGAAATTGGCGAAGAAGATCGAGGCCACCAGCACGATCGGGGTTAGCAACACCTCAGCTTTCCAGATGCTCCAGAAACGCGTGCCGGTCAGCTCGCAGGTGCGGTAGAAGACTGTCATGGCCCCGTAGTTGTGCAGGGGAATGGGTAGGAACCAGACAGCCACACCGCGATAGCCAGAGAGAATAAATGACGCCTCACGAACGAAGGGAATATTGACCACTTCGCCGGCGATACCCTCCATGCGGGCGGTGACGTAGCTGATCACGGGTGTGTAAAGAAAGCCATAGAAGAACATAACCAGCATGACGCCGGGGTGCCAGTTGATCAGAAAACCTGAGATGGTGATGTAAAGAACAGTCGAGAGAATGTAAACGCCGATGATGATCGGGGCCTTGATGTCGCCACGTCCTGGGGGGGCGTTGAAAACCTGTTCCACTTTCTCGCCGCGCTGCCTTTGCCGTTGGTGATGCCGTCGCATCTGGATCAGCCCCCGGGCGACGGTGACGAATCCCACCACCGCGATGGCCAGAGCGATGCCGATGCTGAAGCTGAAATAAAAGTCGATGTTGTTCTTGATGACGGTGGTCTGAAGATTGTCGTTGGGGCTCCACGAATGGAGAACTCCCCAATCGCGCAGCCTGGGGTTTGCGACGCAAGTTATCAGCAGGCCTACGAAAGACCCGACCATGGCGTAGAACGGCAGGAGCATACCGATGAGCAACATGCCCAAATCCAGGGAAATGCCGATGGCCACGGCGGGCAGGTAGTCCTGCGTCTTGGGCGTCCAGTCGATGAAGGGGATGGGAATGAGTGTGATGGGGGCGTCGAGCAGGGCGCCGGTGAGCGTGGGCAGGCCCAGGTAGATGAAGCCGAAGATCATGCCCATCAGCCCGCCCATGGAGAAGACGCGCCACCGCCAGCCGGTTGGACTGTTGACGTTCTTGTTCATGTCGCGGTCGGGCGACTCCTCCTGCTGCTCCTCGGAAAGGGCCAGCACGCCTTGGGCGCCGATCGGGGCCATGGGGAAGGGCAGGCGTTCGATGTCGCTCGCCAATCGGAACAGCCCATAGCCCAAAATCATGTTGTTCGTGCGGCCCATGACCATGGAGAAAACCACCAGCCCCAGAGCCGGCAGCCATTCCCACATCATCAGCGACCGCTGGTCAAGCACTTGCCGATTTCTGGGGGCGAACCAACTCGGCAGTTCCTCGGCGATGGCGTTGGCCTGAGCGGCATTGGATTGGGCGTAGAACTGGTTCCAGATCAGGGCCATGCCGCCGTCGAAGCCGCCGTGCATCGCCGCGGCCCCGCCCATGATGGCGCCGGCCAGGTAGAACAGCGTGAAAATCTCGCTCTTGCGCAGCACCTTGTTAGCCCGCCGCGCCACTTCAATAAACAGGATCAGCGTCACCCACTGCGCCGCCTGCCCCACACCCGCCCCCGCCAGCAGAAACATGTAGATCGATCCGGGCACCATCACCAGCGCAACGAACAGGGCGCCGAGGAACGACGCCCACGAGAAGCCGTCCTCGAACTCGGTCGGACGCTCCATCAGATTGCGGAACTCTTCGAGTTCGCGATCGACCCTGACGCCGTTGACCGACATGTGTTTGTCAGGTTTGGCTGAGTTGTTCTTCTCAGGGCTCAAGAGGCGCTCTCCGTGGCGGGGGTGCGTGCGGGTGTCTCGACATCAGTGCGGCCCAGACTCTGAAGTGTGCGTTCGCGGTATTCTTCCATGGCCTGCGGCGACAGCGTTCGCCACAGCAGGAACTGCTGCCGCATGTCGGCCAGAAATGTTCGGTTGGCTCGGATCCAGTCTTGTCGGGCCCCGCTGAGCCGGATGGCCTCGATGTGAACTTCGTCCACGCCAGGGATTTCGGAGGGCAAAGCCCGCAGGCGGAAATGCTGGGTGACGCCGAGGTCGAAGGGGGCCAGCGCCAGTTCGGCATCCAACCTCAGGGTGCCCTCCTCGTCGCGACCGATGTCGGCATCGGTACACGCGAAAATACCCAGGCCCGCGTCGTCGTGCTGACGAAAGTGCTCGAGCAGATAACTGACGACTCCGGTGATGTCATAAGCCGAGACGGTGAAGGGAAACTTCATCGACATGGTGTCATCAACCGGCAGCGGCATTTTCCAGGCCCGGGCAAGGCCGGGGTTGGCGCTCTTGGACGCGCGGTAAGCCGGATAGACCGCTGAAACAAGAACGGTGCTCATCACCACGCCGATGGCGAACAGCGAATTGGTTGAAGAGAAGTTTATCGACGGTGGCGGGATCAGGCCCAGTTCAGCGAGCTTGGCGGCAACGAGCGCCACAATTTGAGCCAGGATCTGGCCTCCCATGCCGCCAATAACGGCATAGACGGCCGCTTCGGCGAAAAACAGGAAACCGACATGAGCCGGTCCCAGGCCCAAGGCGCTGAAGGTGTAGATCTCCTTCTCGCGGTCGGTGATGCTGCCGAGCATTGTGCCGAAGATGATGAAACCGCCTAGCAGAATCGGCACCACGAGGGCGAATCCGCCACTCACCGAAGTCAATTCAGTAAAGAACAGGCGGTTCACACCTTCAGGCGTACGAGCCCAAACGGGAACCTCGACCTGTTCGGCGACGCGCTGGCTCCATTCTGCGGTATCGAGTTCGCTGGTCTGCTCCACGGGATAGACCGTCAACACATGCACGCCGGAGCCGATGCGGCGAAGTGCGTCCCTGCCCATGACGGCCACTTGGTTGGCCCCGAGACGACGAAAATCGCGCTGCACACGGTCGTCGGTCAAGGCCTGGGTCTGGCCCTGTTGCTGGAGCCTCTCCTGCTCAAAGGCGACGAAATCAACCGGCAGCACGCTCTTGCCGTCGAGATGGCGCAAACGTTGCATCGCGCTGACGTCGACGATGCCGATGAATTCGAGTTCATGGCCGGCCAGTAGCACCTTGTCGCCGAACTCCAGGTTGAGCTGGTCCTTGAGGACACGGGGTAAAAACAAGCCGCGGCCCTCGAGGGCTTTCTGTGCCGTCTGACGATCCTCGACCACCAGAACGCGGAGCATATCCGGCCACAATTCCAACTCTCGAGGGTCAAGGCCCATGACGGCATCGACCGTCAGCGCTTGTCCCGTGTCGCGGCGCGCGATGCTGAAGGGTGGGTCACCCGCGTTGATGCGGGCCTTCCAGCGATGCTCGGCCAAGTAGAGCGATGATGCTGTGCGATCGTTCACCAACAGGGCGGTATCCCCCCCTATCGCGCTATAGTCGAGTTTGCGGAGCATCATGGCGGCGGTCTGCCCTTCGCCGGTGGGCCCCTCGTAGATCTGGCGAACACCCATCTGGCTGGTGAAAGACGCGAAACACAGAATCGTGAATGTGAGCATGACGACGGTGACAGCCGTTAACGTAGTGCGCAGCGGCCGACGTCGCATGGTGGACATTCCCATGCCGACGGCTGCCAGCAGTGTTGCCGTGGCCGACACCTGCACACTGTGCGCCTGACCCACCTGGCTCTGAAGCGCCATGAGCTCCGTGCGGAACTTGCGGATGATGATGTAGCACACCAGGCCGGACAGCAGGATGATCGTGAAAGCCAGCAGGATGATGATCGGCGTCGCGGCAATGGAAAAACCCGGATGCAGCCAATACAGGAAGGCGAACGTCACCAGAAAGCAGGCGGCAAAACCCGCAAGTCGCCCGTAAACAGTGCTGGCACAGACCAGCAGCCGCTCGAGCGCAAATGCAAATGGTATGGTCAGAAGCATCAGAATAACGATGGCACGAATCAGATCGTCCATGGCCTGGCGCAGGGGGGAGTAGACTTTGCGACCCAGTGACAAGGCTTGATGCACCATGGAGACCTGCTGCTCCAAGGTGGGGCTGTCGGCGCTTTCATGCCGCAGCCGCCCGGCCCGGGCATGCAGGCGCTCCAGGTCGGGCAGAATCACCCCCCCCTGGCGCAGCGTGCTCAATCGGGATTCGTTCAGCCGCCAATAGTCACGAGCGCTTTGGGCATCGAGAAAGAGGGGGAAACGCCACTGGGACACCGGAATGCCTGAACCCACTTCGCTTTCATCATCCATGCCCAGGGCCATCGGGCCATGCTGTTGGACGATCTTGAAGCGAGCCTCGCCGCCGTGGGCGTCGACTTCGATGTCGTATTCATGGGCAAAGAAGAAAGTGACGTCGCGGAGCTGGCCATAGAGGCTGCGATTGGGCCGCAGACGCGCGTTGGACGCGGCCCGCAATACCTGCAAGTCCTCGTTGCGGATAGCCAAACCGTTGCCCTGATGCAATACAGCGAAACCCCTGCCGGGGAACAATTCCGTTTTGGCGGTTGTCGGAGCATCAGCATGAGCGGACTGCTGACTGGTCATCGCCACGCAGTTGCCATATTCATCGAACATGGCCGCGATTGCAGCCATGTTGTCATAGTCGTTCTCACCAATGCCGATGAGGCTGAAGTATCCATTGGCGTCGACCGGCACCAACGGGTAAGGCACCCAGTTGTTAACCAGATCAGATGCAGGCAGGCCGCCGAACGGCGCATTGGCCCACCAGCTGCGGCTGGGCCAGACCGCTGCGACCGCCCCGGCAGCCGGCCAATCGTCCGTCAAGCTGCCGCTGGATTTGAGCACCGCCCGATTGCCCGTGACTTGTGAAGGCGACCAGGTGGGTCGGTAGGAATTGTTCTGCTTGCGAAAGAGTCTCGCCAAGCTCAGCTCCGGCGCATCAGCCGCCGCCGCCAGCGCACGCAGTGCCTCGCGTGCATTTGCCCTTAGCGGGCGCCAGTCCAGCGCGTGAAGTGTGTCGCCCGGATGCCCGTCGCGCACGCGAGCGTCATAGCCGGTCATGATCGTCACATTGTAAAGGCCGAAAATACCCGCGATCATGCCGGACGGCACGTGATCCCGTGCGGCGAAGGTGCGGCCGTAGTCAGGGTCGTCGACGGGCCTCGGATCGAAACCGCGGGCTTCGACGTTTTGCGCCTGACGGGCGAGTGCCATCAGCAGACGTTTATGGTAGCCGGCTGTGTCGCTGTGCGCGCCTTGGCGTGTCTGTCGGAAAACTCGTCCGATCGAGTGGCCGGCGACAAAGCTCCACGTCGGGCCTTGATCGGACAGGTCATAACTGACGTGCATGACCACCCATTTATCGCCGAGTAGTCGCCTGATCGCTTCGCGCTGTGCGTCTATGCGAATCAAACTCTCCAGTTCTCGCAAACGGCGGTCCAGACTCGCGAGCGTGCGCTGCTGCAACAGGTCGATGTCGGCGTCCAAGGTCTGCCGCAAAGCCTGCAGCCCTGGATATGTCCCGTCGGCACCCGCCAAGAGTTGCTCCCATTCGAGCTCATCGAGGTTTGCCACGTCACTTGCGGGGAGTTCGCTGGCCTCCGCCACCAGTTGCCGCAGCACGGCCGGCTTGATCTGCGAGAACTGGAACGCCGCAGGAGCTCGCCAGGCAGCGTTGAGCACGCGCCGGATCTCATCCCAGCGGTTGCGCACTGCTGTCAGTTCGGCAGCGCGCTGGTCCAGACCTGTAGCCTCGGGGCCTTCGGCGTCGAGGCGTGCCATGTTGATCTTGATGAGATCCTCGTTGACCAGCGTCCGCAACAGCAGCGTTTCCTGGTCAAGTTTCTTGATCAAAGATCGGATTTCTTCATTGCTGACGTCGGCAGGCACCTGGCCTTCAAGCATGCCCCGTAGTCGACGGTCAAAGGCCAGTTCGTCGCGGTGGTTGACCAGCAGGCTCTGTGCGTCGGCCTCATCCGCCAGCATGGCATCGTAGAAATACCGGGCGCCCTGATGGTACTGGGCGTGGTTGTCCAGGAAGAGGGCGATGACGTCGCGGCGGGGTCGATGTTGCTGAAAATACTCGACCGCTTCGAGCAACGCCGCCACGTTTGCCGCGTTGCGCGCGCCGGGCGTAGCGAAAGGAACCGCGCCGAATGTGTCGACATCTGCCGCGAGAATGATGGCTTCCGGCTCGGCGCGGCTTTCAACAAAGCCCGGATCGGTTCCCGGAATAAAAGCAATGACATTACGGCCGGTGGTCAGCTCCCATGTGACATGGCTGACCACCGTCACGTGCGGATGATCCCGGCGAAGGTCGATGTGGCGCAGCGTTTCGGGGCCGGCGTAGAGCCGGATCAGTGGGGCGGGCAGCGACACATGCTTGTCACCGTTGGCCGCGGCCGTTTCATCGCCTGCAAAGATGACCGCCTTGGCGCCGAGCGCGAAGGCCCGACGCCATCGTTCCTCACAGTCGTAATCCAGGACGACAATAGCGCCATCGACTGAACGTGGTCCATAGTCGAGCAGTTCTCCCTTGCCGAGGTATACCAACGGGCCGGAAACCCCTTCAGCAGGGGTGGTGGGGGGCAGAATCATATTCGATCTGATAGGCAGCAGTGGGGCAGTTCGGCCCTCAACGGTGATTTCGCACCGCCGCACCTGAAGCTGCCACACGGGCATTTCAATGCTCAGCATCTGGTCGATGCCGATCGACTCCAGCCGCTGGGCCACATAATCCATGGCGGCCCGACCTTCGGTGGTACCTGAAAGCCGATGTGGCGATGACGTCAAAGCCCGGATGTCCGCCAGGAACTGATCGACACGCGAGTCGTCGTCAGCGGCGAGCGCGGCGCAGGCCAGCAACGCCATCATCGCTGCTGCGGCCCAGCGACATGTGCGACGGGCAATGGTTCGGATATTGTCGAGAAGTCGGTTCATGATTCACCTCCGATCTTCCCGAGCGTGATCTTCAGATTGCGGCGCTCTTCGACACGGTCAATACGACCGTCGCGCACCCACATGATCCGATCGCAGATGTTCAGCAGTCGGTGGTCGTGCGTAGCACAGACGATCGTGACGGCGTGTTCGCGGTTGATCCGTTGCATGATATTGAGGATTTCCTCGCCCGTTTTGAGATCGAGATTCCCCGTCGGTTCATCGGCAAGCAGAATCATGGGATTGTTGCACATGGCCCTGGCGATGGCCACACGCTGCTGCTGACCGCCGCTCATTTCAATGGGGCGATGCGACCAGCGATCGCCGAGACCGACCATGTCCAGCAGGGCCATGCCCCGCCTGCGGGCGTTCTCGGGCGTTACGCCTGCAAAGGCCATCGGCACCGTGACGTTCTCAAGGGCCGTCATGTAGCGAATCAGGTTATACTGTTGAAAAATGTATCCGATTTTCTGGCAGCGAAGGAACGCCAGTTCGACCGCGCTAAGCTGGGCCACGTCAACTTCATCAATCAGTACACGTCCTTCGGAGGGGGAGTCCAATGCGCCGATCATGTTGAAGTAGGTGCTCTTGCCGGAACCGGAAGGTCCGAGCACTGCGATGAACTCACCACGGTAGATGGTGGACTGAACGCCGCGCAGGGCATGGGTTGCGGCTTCACCTTGGCCGTAGGTCTTATTCAGCCCGAGCGTGCGGATGATGATCGGCCGCGCTTCCTGCGCCTCGCTACGGGTCTGGGATTGGGTTTCGGTGGTGCTCACTGGGTGTCGCCTTGTGTCGCAGTGTTACGAACGCATGGACCGTAAAGACTTCGGCCGTAATCAGTCAACGCGCATCGCCTCCATGGGCGCGAGCCGGGCAGCGGTCCACGCCGGTCCGATGGCCGCGAACGCACCGAGCAGCACCCCCGCCAGCAAAGACAACCCGCCGGCAAGCAGGACGTCGTTGTATGGAATCGCCTCGAGCATCATCGGCCCCAAGGCCACCAATCCGCGAACCACGGCCAGGGCCAGGCCCAGCAGCACACCGGCCGCTCCCCCGATAAAGCCCTGGATCATGGCCTCATAGAAAAAAAGCTTGAGCAGGAAGCCGTCGAGTGCGCCCAGACATTTCATGGTGGCGATTTCGGTGAATCGCTCGGCCACGGACATCATCATGGCATTTATGACGCCGATGGCGCAGACAAGAAACGAGACGACCACCAGCCACCTGGTGCGGGCAGGCAGATCGAACACGCCGGTACTGACTGTTGGCACGGCATCACCGACGATGGCCTGTAACCGCGCCTGTTCGCGTTGGGCAATGGCCAGCGCCAGCAATCGCTCGGGCGTCAGGTGCTCACCTTCCCGCGTGTGCTCGGCGATTGTCGCCGCCAGCCAGTCGGCGCGCTGCTGCCGCGTCAACCAGGTAACCACCCGGTTTTGGTCAAGCTCGCGGGGGTTGATGCCCAGACGACGCGCCACAGCGGCACGAATAGGCAAAATTTCCAGCAGCGGCCGTAAGTGCTGCAGATCCTCGAGGCGTTGGGCCTGCGTGCGCAACAGTGCGGCGGTCTCGACGTCCATGGAGTAGCCAGCCGAGACGAGCCAGCGCATCACTTCCTCCGCTGGCGACGAAAGGATGATGGTGGGGCTTGTTTCGCCAGCCTGGTCGTGAACCGATGCAATGGCACGCTCGTGCCCCTGTCGGGTTCGATGCACCATGGTCATGAGTTCTGTCTGCCGCGGGCCGACCATTTGCCACAGGTTATCATCGTTCAATCCCGGGATGCGCAGTCGCAGATCGCTTGCTCGCTGGCGCATATTTTCAAAGGCTTCGCGGTTCTGCATGGCCGCGACCGCCTGAAAGGCATCAAGGTCTCCCAGCACGGTTGCTTGAGCTGCCGGAGGCAGGCTCTCCAGACGTCGCTGAAGCTGCACAAGCTGGGTGGCTGTCTGCTGGAAGCGTTCCATTGCCGTCACATCGAGTGTCGCCCACCTGCTGTATTCCGCCAGACGATCGGTCTCGCCACGTGCCAGCGCCTCGACGATCTGCGCGGGGCGATCCGGTGTGCTCAGACGCGTCTGCCATTGACCAAGCAAGCGGTACTGGCGCAACTGCTCATAGGCGCGCACGCGGGTGCTTTGCTCAATCAGGCTATAGCTGAGCACGTGGCTTAAGAATGCCACTGCCAGCGCCAGAATCGCCACGGTGATTAATGATCGGAAAAGGCGGTAACTCATGCCCGATAGGCACAGCGCCAGACAGCGCCCCGATCCGAGGCGAACCTGATCCTCTACGGTGATGGGTTTCAACTGGCCGCCTCCTCGCAGGCCGGCCCCACGACGACGACCAGTCGACGGGCGGTCAACTGCTGTAAAAATGCCACAACGCTTGTTCTGGCCTCGTGAAAACTCAGGGTGTGTCGCTGGGCAAAGCGGGCCACGATGCTTTCCGTTGGTGTGCGTCCGTCGCAGGCGTCCCACACTTCAGCGCCCAGGCGATCCAGGCCTACTGCTCGATGGCGACTCAGTGGCAGCACCCAGGAGAAGGGCGGGCGATTGAACCATCGCGGGCGCAAGGGCACATACAGCACCAATTCATGCGGGCCGCGACGCTCAACCCACACTTCGGAATTCCGCACAGGCACCGCCTGCATCAGTGCATCAAAGTTTGGTCGAGGCGCGTTGTTTTTCATGGCAGCGGCCCCTCCCATTCCGTATGGTTTGCGTCCACAAGGTTGAACGCAGTTGGGTCCAGCGGTCGTGCAGGCGGGCTGACGGTCGTCACATGAAACATGCGGCTGCCGCTGGCGTCCGCCCAGACCATGTCCACGCGCTGCCGCCGCAGTCCCACGAGGTTGCGCCAGCGTGCTGCGGGTTGCCGCGTCCGCCCGATCACTGCCTGCGTCGCGCCCAGCGGCCATCGCTCGAAGGTCCAGTCGCTGCGGGGCAGCTCCCGCTCAATGAGGGCCTGAGCATCGCCATCGTACCACGCGTGGGCTGCTGAAAAGCGGCGAAGCTGCGCCTCGGTGCGCAGGCGTCGCTCGTCGGAAAAGTGCATTGTCGCTACGCCGGGTCGAATATCGGCTTGCCGAAGCGCCAAGCCTTCCGGGGCCTGGAACGCCATGCCGAAAGCCCGCCAGGTCGTGGGTCCACGCCTGTCGTCCAGAAGTGAAAAGCTCTCGAGTATGCGCCGCTCGATGCCGCGATCCAGGCCGTCTGGCCATGCGATCGTCAGCTCGACCCACCGCATATGCATATCGTCGAACCGTCCGGCGCGGGTGACGATCTCATCGTCGCGATGGCGTCGGTAGCCACGCCAGCCTGCCAGCGTGCCGAGGCTCGTAAACCGTGTCTCGGCGTCCTCCTCGAGATCGCGCGCCCGGTAGTCTTCCAGCAGCCGATCGCGATCGGGGGAAAGTCGGGCGGCAGCCCATCCAAGATGCATGCGTCCGCGGCGGCGATCGGCGAAGACCAGCTTGCCTCGCTGCGGGCGAGTGGCGTGCTGAAGAATCTCCCAGTCCGTCGGCGCGGCCAGGGACATGCCCAGCCAGATCACACGGGCGTAAGCGGATTGTGCGGTCTGCGTGGTCATGGCGGAAATATGTCGTACCGGACGGGGACGGTGCCGGTGCTCCAGAAATAAATCGCCCCGACGACCGTCCACACCAGCACAGCTACAATCTCGCCGGCGATCAGGCCGATCATCAGCGGCTGTACCGTATGGTAGCTACGCGTCCCGCCGAGACGGACCACCGCAACCTTGATCGCCCATCCGATGAAGAATGAGGCGGCGAAGCGCATCGCCGCCACCGATCCGAACACCATGAAGATCACCGGGTGGATCGGCCACCACGCAAAACGCAGCCGCGCCCAGGCGCAGGTGAGCACCAGCAGTAGACCCGTGACGATCCAGCCCATCGCGCCCTTTTGCGGACGTATCGCCGACAGGCGCTCCAAACCGTTCACGTGCATTGCGGCCGTCAGTTCCTCTCTGGCCGACAATTCCCCGACCAAAGCCGTCGTGTTGCTCGGCGCCATGCCAGGTACGTCGCTGACAGCCCACTGGTCCACCGGGTCCACGCCGAAGTTGTACTGAAACATCATTGTGGTCAGCAGCGATGCGCCGAAGGCCAGAACCACCATCGTGATCAGCACTCCGGCGCTGCGGCGTGGCGGCGCGCCCGCCTGCTGGCCGATACGCAGCGCGTTGGCCACGTAAGGCATCAACGCTTCGCGTGGGTCCACCACCAGGATGACACTCGTAATCGCCACCAGAAAGTAAGCCGTCGGCCCAAGTGCCTGCTCGCCCATCACCGCCGCCAGCACGCCCACCGGCAGCCAACCCGGCTGGATAAAAAAGGCCCCGGTCTCCGTGGAGATTCGCGTCAGCACCAGAAACAGCATCATGACCATGGCCACGACGGTCAGGCTGAGCATCCAGTCCAGTCCGCTGCGGGTAAGCACCCAGACGGCGATGAACAGGCACAACAACAGCGCCCGGGCCGCCCATACTGCGTAAACCGGCACATCCTTGCTCCGCGGCAGGCCGAATACCCCGCCTAGTACGTTCAGGTAGTACCACCGTCCCGTATAGAGAATCATCAGGGCCGCGCCAAACCAGGCGCCGAAAAGAATCAGGCTGTGGTTGCCCGGTTTGAGCCAGTTGTGGTCCACCGGTACGCCATAGCCGTACAGTATGGACGCCAGGACCATGTACGCCACGCCGACCAGCCCCAGACTCAGCGACACTTCCGTGCGAAGAAAGAAGGCGAATCCGATGACCGCGAAATATATCGTAGGCAGAAACATCGCCCATGCCTGGGGGGCCTGGCTGGCGTTCTCAAAAAGCGATCGCATGGGGAGAAAATTGTAGCTCAGCAAGACACGGACAAACGTCAACTCCCATGCATACAGTCCGTTGATCACGTGAATCGTCAGGACAATGACGGCGCCAAGCCAAAAGAGCTTGGAGTACGCCACATCGGGCAGGCGACGACCTTCGCTTGTCTGCACCAGCTCCTGCACGAACCGTGCGATCGGATAGGGCAGCAGTTCACGCTCAGCCCACTGCGGATGCACCACCAGTGTGAGGCAGACCGCAGCCACACCGATCATCAAGGCTACTGGAACCCACAACATCAGCACCGGAGCCCAGCTTTTCCACGGAAGTTGCAGCGGACCGAGAGTGAGATTGCCGTCCCACCCCTGCTGCATGATGCCGACGGCCATGGGATCGGCCTCCCCGCCGCTCAGCAGCCAACCCTCTCCTGTCGGCATTGGCGCCAGGTGTGGTGAAAAGGCCGCCACCAGGGCGGCGCGGTTCAGGCGCCGATGTACGCCCTCAGCCTGCTCAGCAAGCTGCTCCAGTTGCAGTTCACGCAAGCGCACCGTATCGAACACTTGATGGACGGGTCGGTCGATCTTCGTCAATTGACGACCAAGTCGTCCGAGCTCCCGCCGCACCTGCCTCAGTTCCGCATCGATCTGCCCGGTTGCGGCCTGCACCTCCTGAAACTGCCGGCGAATCGCGTCGATTTGCTTATCCAGATCGGCCAGAATGCCTTCATCTGGTGGCGCATCGGACGACCGCTGCGCCACCAGATCCCGCCGTTCCGCCGCGATAAGCTCCCTTCGACGCTCCAGCATGTCCCGCTGATCAAGCAGTGCTGCCCGCTCGGTATCGAGATTTCGACGCCGCGCTTCAGCCTCCTCACGCTCACGTTCCACGGGTTGTCGCAGCGGGGCGGCCTGTGCACGCGCCTCATGTAACTGCGACTGGAGCGCAGCGATCTGGTCCGTCAGATTCTTCCGGCGCTGTTCGATCCGCTGTTTTTCGGCCAGCAGGCGTTCGTTTACCTGCGGGGGGATCGCGTTGCGGATCGCGGGGTTTTGCCAGAAGTCATCCGTGGTGATCAGAATGTTGAGTGTATACAGCAGACGCTGACGCTCGACAGGATCCATGCGTCCGTGTTCCACTGCCCCAACAAGAATATGATGCACGTCGGACGGCAAGGCAGCCCATACCGCGCCCGCCGGTTCCGGGTTGTCACCGGCCTCACGGTCCCCCGTCCCGGTCTCAGCGGTTGTTCCGTTTGCGCCTGCGAGCAACTGCCTGGCCAGGCCTGTCCAATCCGACACATGTCCCTCACCCAACTCAGCCGAGCCACCTGGCACATAGGACATCACCTTGGCCGCCTGCCATGAGGCGTTGTTGCGGATCAGGTAGCTGGGCATGGCCACGCTGGTGTTGAAAGTGCGGAAGAACCCCGACCCCGGCCAGCCGCAGGCCGCCAGACCGATTGCCGCGATCACCGCCAGTTCCCGCCCCGTGAGCCGGCCGGACCCCAGCAGAGGATTGACCCCCAGCAGCACCACGACCAGTACGCCGAACACTGAGACCGGGAAGAAATTGCCGATCAGCTTCGTCTGGTTGATGACCGCGTCATTGAAATACGTCGCCACACAGATCGCCAGACCGAGCAGCAAGCCGAGGATGACCGACCGAATGCTCAAGGTTGGGATCCTTCGTCGGGTGGGGGGCGGCGCCCGATGGCCCGTAACGAATAAAGCAACCGTATGCCGCGTGTCAACCGCACATGCGCGGGGGTCCGACCGAGGCGGTACTTTACCTTTTTCCGCAGCCGCCCGCACCTGCGGGCCTCGACGGCCTTCGGCAACGGCATGCCGTCGGTCGCGATACGCCGTACCGCCGCCGCTACCCGAAAGGCAGGGTTTCAGCGGCCTTCGCCCACCCTCGCCCGCAGGTTGTCCAGCACGTTCATGAAGTTGATGTAGCTGTCGTAAGGTGACTCGTAAGGGTTGAAATACTTGTGCACGTCGCCGTCGGCCATGTACTTCGTGCACATGTAATAAAAATGGTCACTGGTGGTGAGCTTGCGCCAGTCGGCCAGGAGGCGCGGATCCCCGCTGGTCTTGACCGGCTCCTCGAGTTGGTACAGTTCGTGCAGAGCGTTGGACTGCATCGCGTTGCCCAGCCATGCGGACAGGTCGCGCTCGGTGTCGGCCCAGGAGATCATGTGCGGCACGTCGAACTCGTCGGTCGGGTCATGTCGGTCAAAGCACTCGCCGGGCGTCAGAAACGCAAGGCCCTCGCGCGACAGAACCGCCTGCGGCAACTGCTCCAGAAACTGAAAGATGCCTGTCTCGGCCCACTGATGCTCGCCGAATGTCTCGAAGTCCATGAACAGGTTGCATACACCGCCGCCGGCCGGCTCGGTGTCGGCCGAGCCGTTGCGCGTCGCCGCCCGCACCGCCTCGGCGAACTTCGCGGGCGTGAGCGGATAACCCGGCCATGAACGATTGGAGAACCGAAATGCGACGTCATCGCTGAGCGTGTAATTCTTCAGCAGTAGCTTCATGTGCGCGCCGCCCGAATCGCCGGCAGGCGACTGGTACATGCAGTTGGGCTGACGCTTGCCGAGGATCTGGTCGGCCCCTTCGCTCAGCAGCCCCGCGTAGCCGCCCAGGGTGATGATGTGCCGCGCCAGGTCGTTGCTGTAGATGAGCTCCGTGTGGCGGAAGACACGCGGCCGCTGTCCGAAGAGCCGCTGCATCGTGTCGGCATGCAGACGCACCTGGGCGTCGAATTCCTCGCGGCTGTAGAGAAACGCCAGCGAGTGGTGGTACGTCTCGCCGAGAAACTCCACGCACCCTGTGTCCGCAAGGGCCTTGAACCGCTCGATCAGCTTCGGGCACCAGCGGTCGAACTGTTCGATGATCAGACCTGTGAGCGAGAACGCGAAGCGGAAGCGCCCCTCGTGCCGCTGGATGAGCTGGAGCAGCAGCTCCGTGGCCGGCAGATAGCAGTGCTTGGCCACCTTTTCCAGAATCCGCTCATTGTGGTAGTCGTCGAAGTAATTGGGCTGGGCGTCGAAGGCGCTGTAGCGTCGAAGCCGAAAAGGCTGATGGACTTGGAAATAGATGCAGACGGATGCCATGTTCTTCCCTGATCTTCCGCCCCGATCTGCTCGCCGAACGCCACGGACGGGATGCCGCGGGCATGCCGGCACAGTATATTACCCGACCCGTCGCGAACCGACACGGCAAGCCCCACCGGCGCTGCCGCCCGTACCGCGGGGAACGGAACCGCATCGCCATGCCCACCATGCTCACCAGCACCCAGATCCGCCGCCAGTTCATCGACTTCTTCACCAAGAAGCACGGCCACGTCTTCGTGCCCTCCTCGCCCGTCGTGCCGCACGACGACCCCACGCTCCTGTTCGCCAACGCGGGCATGAACCAGTTCAAGCCTTACTTCCTCGGCACCGCCCAGCCGGAGCACCATCGCGTCGCCAACACGCAGAAGTGCATCCGGGCCGGCGGCAAGCACAACGACCTCGAAGACGTCGGCAAGGACACCTACCACCACACCTTCTTCGAGATGCTCGGCAACTGGT
>CAZUUQ010000025.1:0-33778 GCA_964622625.1 uncultured Phycisphaeraceae bacterium
CGTTCGGTGTCGATGGTGATTGCGTCGCCGTCGCGGACCAGAGCGATCGGGCCGCCTTCCTGGGCCTCGGGCGTGACGTGGCCGACGATAAAGCCGTGCGACCCGCCGGAGAAGCGCCCGTCGGTCACGAGTGCCACGTCCTTGAGCAGGCCGGCGCCGGCAATGGCGGACGTAGGCGTGAGCATCTCGGGCAGGCCGGGGCCGCCTTTGGGGCCTTCGTAGCGGATGATGACGACCTGGCCCTTGCGAATCTGCCCGTCCTCGAGGCCCTTGAGCATGTCCTCCTCGCAGTCGAAGACCTTGGCCTCGCCTTTGAAGACGGTGCCTTCCTTGCCGGTGATCTTGCCGACGCAGCCGCCGGGCGCGAGGTTGCCGCGCATGATCTGGATGTGGCCGGTGGCCTTGATCGGATCGCTGAAGGGCCGAATGACATCCTGGCCCGCGCGCAGGCCGGGCAGGTCGGCGATGTTTTCGGCGATGGTGTTGCCCGTGACGGTCATCTGACCGCCGTCGATCATGCCCTCGGCCAGCAGCAGCTTCATCACGGCGGGGATGCCGCCGACGGCATGCAGATCTTCCATGACGTACCTGCCCGAGGGCTTGAGGTCGGCCAGCAGGGGGGTGCGGTCGGAGACCTTCTGGAAGTCGTCGATGGTCAGCTCGATGTCGAAGGCCCGGGCGATGGCCAGCAGGTGCAGCACGGCATTGGTTGAGCCGCCGAGCACCACGTTGAGCACCATGGCGTTTTCGATGCTGGCGCGGGTGAGGATGTCGCGTGGCTTGAGGTCGGCTTCGAGCAGTTGCCGCACGACCGCACCGGCCCGGACGCACTCGGCCAGCTTGTCGGGGTCTTCCGCGGGTGTGCAGCTTGAGTAGGGCAGCGACAGGCCGAGCATCTCAATGATGCTGCTCATGGTGTTGGCTGTGTACATGCCCCCGCACGCGCCGGCCCCGGGGCAGGAGTTGCGGACGATCTGTTTGCGCTGCTCGTCGGTGATCCTGCCGGCGAGGTATTCGCCGTAGGACTGGAAGGCGCTGACGATGTCGCGCGGGGTCTGCTCGTCGGCGTGGTCTTTGTCCCTGAAGGCGGTGCAGCCGGCCCGGATCGTGCCGCCGTAGACGATCAGCCCCGGCCGATTGAGCCGCGCCATCGCCATCACGCAGCCGGGCATGTTCTTGTCGCAGCCGGGCAGCGCGACGATCGCGTCGTACCACTGCGCGCCCATGACCGTCTCGATGCTGTCGGCAATCAGGTCGCGCGACTGGAGGGAGAAGCTCATGCCGCGCGTGCCCATGCTGATGCCGTCGGACACGCCGATGGTGTTGAACCGCATGCCGACCAGGCCGGCGGCGACCACGCCCTCCTTGACCTTCGCCGCCAGGTCGTTGAGGTGCATGTTGCAGGTGTTGCCTTCGAACCAGTTGGCGACGATGCCGACCTGGGCCTTGTCCATGTCCGCGTCGGTCATGCCCGTGCCGTAGAGCATGGCCTGCGAGGCCCCCTGGCTTCGCGGCTGGGTGACGCGGGCGGAGTATTTGTTGAGCTTGCGGCCCGTGGGCGACGGGGAATCGGACATGGCTGCCTCCTTCGGTGAAAGGGGCATTGTAATGCCGGGCCTCCGGCGTGCTGCCGCTCGGCGGCGGACCCGCCTGTTCAGGTCGGCTGGCTCTGCATCAGGGCCAGGTAAACATCCACGCCCTGATGGATGTCCGCCAGAGCCACGGATTCGTCGGCCGTGTGGGCCAGCGCGCCTTCGCCCGGTCCGAACACCAGCGTGTGGATGCCCGCCAGCGCCAGGTCGCCGGCGTCGGTGCAGTAGGGCGCGCCGCGCGGCTCGCAGGACAAGCCGCGGGACTTCAGGGCATGCTCGACCAGCGGCAGCAGCGGCTCCGCGGCCGCGGGCCGCAGCGCTGGGTGCGTGCTGATCAGGTCGCCGACCTCACAGTGGATGTCGCCCTGCCGCGTCGCAAGGTCGTCGAGGATGGCGCGCACGGCCGGGATGACCGCGTCCGCGTTCTCGCCGGGCAGCAGGCGTCGGTCGATCTCGATGGCGCAGTGGTCGGGGATAATATTGATCTGCTGGCCGCCGCGAATGATGGTGATGCTCGCGGCGGCTCGACCGGTGAGGGGGTCTTGAGCTTCCTGGGCCAGCAAGGGTGTGATGTAACGGTCTTCGAGCGCGCGAATGACGTGGGCCATCATGCTGATGGCGTTGCGTCCCTTGTCCGGCTTCGAGGAGTGCGCCGCCCGGCCGCGCGTCACCACGCGGAAGCGCACGCAGCCGTTGTGCGAGATGATCGGCACCATGGCGGTCGGCTCGCCGACGATCACGCCGCGCGGCGAGAAGCCCAGCGACGGCCAGTGGCGCACCAGTGAGCGCACGCCGGTCATGCCCTGCTCCTCGTCGACGGTGAAGCAGACAGCGATGTGGTTGGGCTGCTGGTCGGGCGGTGCGGCCGCGTAGCGGCACAGGGCCCAGAGGATGGCCGCCCCTGTGCCCTTCGTGTCGCAGCTTCCCCGGCCGTAGAGCCGGCCGTCACGGATGACCGCGGCGAAGGGGTCGATGGTCATGCCTTCGACGCCGACGGTGTCCATGTGCGACTCGAACATCAGCCAGGGGGCGTCAGTGAGGGGCGAGCGGTGCGTGATCAGCAGGTTGTCGGCTCCGCCGGGCGTGGGTATGCGGCGGGTGTCGAAGCCCCAGGCGCGGGCGAGGCGTTCGAGCAGGTCGGCCAAGGGGGCTTCGGGCGCGGTGCGGCCGCTGGCGGCCGCGTTCACCGTGTCGATGCCCACCATCTGCTGGAGCAGGGCATCAACCGACGGTGGGACGGCGACGAAAGAGGCGGTCTGGTTCATGGCTGCGAGTGTACGCTGTCGCGGTGCGCAGGCCAACGGTGTGCAGGCACGGGCGGCTTCGGGATAGGATGGCCGTCATGACGCGGCAGCGTATCACGGTGCTGGATGAGCGTGGCTGGACGACGCTGATCGCCGACCTGCTGACCGCGGTGGATGCGAAGCTGCAGGCGTCGCCGGGATCGCGGTATGTGCTGGGCATCGCCGGCGTGGGCGGCAGCGGCAAGAGCACCCTGGCGGGCGACCTGCTGCGGCGCGTGGAGGCGCAGCGGCCCGGTGCGGTTAAGCAAGTGGCCATGGACGGGTTTCATTTCACGAACGCGGAACTTATCCGCCGCGGCCTGCGCGATCGCAAGGGCGCGCCCGAGACGTTCGATGCCGCCGGCCTGGCTGATCTGCTGGCGGCGGTGAGACAGCGCGACGAGGCCGCGAGCGACATCCGTGTGCCGACCTACGACCGGAAGCTGCACGAGCCGGTGTTCCGCGACGAGCCGCATCATCGCATCGATGCCCACACGCGCCTGGTCATCGTGGAGGGCAATTACCTGCTGCTGGACCAGGATGGCTGGCCGCGGGTGCGTGCGGCGCTGGATGCGTGCTGGTATCTCGATACGCCGGCCGATCTGGCGCGGCAATGGATCATCTCCCGCCATGTCCGCGGCGGACGCTGCCCAGCCGATGCGGCCATGTGGTACGAGCAAGTGGACGGCCCGAACGCCAAGGTGATAGCGGCTACCCGACAACGGGCCGATCGCGTGCTCCGATGGCCATGAGCCGCGAAAAACCGCAGTCTTTTTTTGTGTGATCGAGGAAGGCGCGTCACGGTCGAGTTGGCCGTAAGTCCTTGATTGGAATGGTTCTGAGAAACAATCGGCCTGCGTAACATGCGAAAAATAAAGCGCTTGAATAATCTGGGAAGGCCGGATAAGCTGGCGTGTGCCTTCTGAAAAGTCGCGGAGAAAGCAGGTCCACCGTGGGCCTGGCGACGAAGGCAAATGTCGGACAATTCCCATAAGGAGGGGAAGAAATGTCATCGCATACGGGGAAATTGTGTGGTCGTGCTATGCGCGCGGCCTTGTTGTGTGTGCTTGTGGGCCTGATCTGGCCAAGGATGGCGGCCCAGGCGGACATTGCTCCCGAGTGCGACCTGCCCATTGTGATGGGCTTGGCGCACACGTCCGGCTCCGGTGTCTGGTCGGCGCCGCCACTGACCGCTGAATCCTTCGAGTGGACGGACGGTCTGTTCAAGCTCAAGGCCGGCGTGCAGTGGCAGGGCGTGCTGGGCGGCCTGGCGGATATCGAGATTGTCGAACTGCACTTCCACCCGAATCCCTACGTCCTCAACAACATTCTGGTGACCAACATCTCGGGCATCAGCCAGACGTACACCATCGCGGTGGCGCTGCCGACGACCTTCGGAACGCCGAACCAGATCCTCGGCTCGATCACCACGCAGGTGATCGACGGCAACAGCAACGGCGCGACCATTTCCGCGCCCGCCGGTGGATCCATCTATGAGGCGATCATCGACGGCTTCACGGTGGCGACCATGCAGGACAGTCCCTTCAGCGTGGTGGCGCCCGTCGCGGGCGTGAACAACGCGCTGGATGACTTCGGCCCGGACCCGAACGCCGTGGCCGTCGGCGCATTTATCGCCATCAAGCTCAGCTTCACGCTCTCGCCCGGCGACACGGCTTCGATCCTCAGCCGGTTCGACGTGATCCCGGAGCCAAGCTCGCTCATGCTGCTGGGCGCGGCCTCGATGCTGCTGGCGCGGCGGCGGCGCTGAGTCACGGTATTCGCGTACCCCAATGCGTCTTGTGCGCAGGCCCCTGGCTCCCCCGCCGGGGGCCGTTTTTTGGGGGGCGGTTCACCAGTGTCAAACGCCGGCCCGTGACTTTACGCGTCGTGTGCTTCGATCGCCCGCGGCGCCGACCGCGGGCGGCCATGCCAGAGGTAATACGCCCCACGCACCACGTCATCCACAATCACCACCAGGCATGGCAACGCCAGAAGAATCAGCACGGTCGTCGCCATCAACCCGAACGCAATGGCGATGGCCATGGGGATCAGAAACTTGGCTTGAAACGACCTTTCGAGAATCAGGGGCATCAGCCCCAGCACAGTTGTCAACGTGGTCATCATGATGGCCCGGAACCGTGCCCGACCGGCCGCGACCAGCGCGTCGTGGATGCACAAACCGTTGCGTTGTCGCTCGGCGTTGTAGAACTCCACCAGAATCAGCGAGTCGTTGACGACGATCCCCGACAGGGCCACGAAACCGATCAGGCTCAGGAACGTCATCTCGTAACCCAGCAACAGGTGGCCCCAGACCACACCGATGACCGCGAATGGAATCGCCAGCATCACCACGATCGGCTGCCAGTAACTGGAGAACAGCCAGGCGAGGATGACGTAGATCATCACCATCGCGGCCCCGAAGCCCAGCGGCAGGGTGGCGAAGGCGTCCGCAACCTGCTGCTGGCGGCCGGTGAACTCGATGACGACGCCGGGATGCTCGACCCGCAATTGATCCAACGGCAGCAGGGGGACGATCGTCTCCGGGCTCAACCCCGGCGCGGTGGCGGCGGTGACGGTCACCGCCCGCTGACGCTGGGCGCGGCGGATGGCGGCGTGGGCTGTGGTTTCGTTGAGGTTCGCCACTTCGCCGAGCGGGACAGCCGTGCCAGCGGGTGTGATGATCCAGATCTGTTCGATGTCGGCCAGGCTCTGGCGCGTCCGCTCGTCGAGGCGCACGCGCACGTCGATGTCCTCCTCGCGCTCGGCGAATACATGGGCGTCAAGGCCGAAGAGAAAGCCCCGCACCTGCCGGGCCACGTCGACCGTCGTCAGCCCCAGTGCCGCGGCGCCGGACAGCAGGCTGACGCGCAGTTCGGGCTGGCTGTCGTCGCTGTCATCGTCGATCTCGTAGACGCCATGGAAGCCGGCCAGACTGTCCTTGAGGCGGTCCACCACGTCTTCAATCTGCCCGCGGTCCTCGCCGCGCACGCGGATGGCGATGTCGGCACCGCCCGGCCCGCCGCTGACCTGTGAGAAGCGGATGCGGTCGACTTCGTGCAGGTGGTCGCGCAGCGCCGCCCGGATCGAGTCGATGACGGCATGGGAGTCGCGCTCGCGCTGCTCGACATACTTGAGCTCAATGAAGACCTGGGCCACATGTTGGGCGTAGGCCTCGGCCATCCCTGTGTCGAGATTGGTCGAGACGCCCGCGACCGAGGCGATGCGCAGCGTCTCGTCCTGGGCCGCGGCCGCGTGCTCGATGCGCCGCACGAACTGCCGCGTCCGCTCGACCGGCGAGCCGACGGGCAGACGCACGTCCACGATGATCGTCTCCGCGTCGGTTTTGGGCAGGAAGGTGAACGGCACATGCCCGCCCTTGACCATGGCCAGCGACACCATCAGTGTGGCCAGAGCGATGCACACCGCCACATAGCGATAGTTCAAAGCCAGCTCCAGCAGGCGCGCGTAAGCGGGCACGATCCGGTGCAGCAGCACGTGATCGCGGTGCTGCTCCATGCGGCGAATCCATGAAATCACGTGTCCGGGACGGGAGCGGTCGCGCTTGGCCAGACTGTGCCCCATGTGACTGGGAAGAATCAGCAGCGATTCGATGAGGCTCATTGCCAGGGCGCACGCGACCACCAGCGGCAGCGCGCCCAGCAGATCGCCGATGTTGCCCTGGATGAACGTCAACGGAAGGAACGCCACGATCGTGGTCAGCACCGTGGCTGTCACAGGCCAGAGCACCCGCCGCGTCCCATTGACCGCCGCCTCCAGAGCCGGTTCGCCGCGGTCGTGGTGCGCCTGGATGTTCTCGGCCACGACGATCGCGTCGTCCACCAGCAGCCCCAGCACGACGATCAGGCCGAACATCGTCAGCAGGTTCAGCGTGATATCCAGCCAGCCCATGAGCACCAGCGTGCCCAGCAGGGCGGTGACCAGCCCCACGCCGACCCAGAACGCCACCCGCCAGTTGAGAAACAGCAGCAGCGTGAGAAAGACCAGGATACCGCCATAAGCCGCGTTGCGCGACAGCAGTTCAAGTCGGCCTTCAACGAATCGGGCCAGGTCGGTGTGCGTCGAGACCATCATGCCCGCGGGCAGGTGCTCGGCATACGCGCGGCCCAGCGACCAGGCCTGGTAGCGCGGCGAGCGATCGTGCTTTTCCAGCAGTCCGCGGTGGTACGGCGATCCCTGTGCGCCTGCGACGTACGCCCGCACCATCCCGGCGATCCGCACGATGTCCTGGCCGCGGACGCCGAAGACCGTCAGGTTCGCGGCCGGCTGGCCGTTGAATGTAAAGTCGATCTGTTCATCCACGAAGCCGTCGGTCACCGTCGCGATGTCCGCCACGCGCAGCATGCCGCCTTCGCCGTCGCCGCGGAGCACGATCTCGCGGATGGCCGCCGCCCGCGCGGCCGTGCCCATCGTGCGCACGCGAATGTTGTCCGTCGTCGACCGCACTGATCCGCCGGGCGTCTCGACCATCCAGGCCCCGATCGCATCCGCCACCGCCGGCAGGCTCATTCCATGCTCGATCAACGCCGCCGCGTTCACATCGACACGAATCTCATACTCACGCACGCCCTCGACCAGCAATTCGCCCATGTCCTTGAGGCTGCGCAGATCGTCGCGCACGCGGCGGATCGCCTGCTTGAGCGTCGCCTCGTCCAACGGGCCGAACACCGCCACACGTATCACCGGCAGGCGCGGTTCAAGAAGCTGGACCGTGATCTTCTCGGCTTCGGTCGGCAGATCGAGCAGGCTGTCGATCGCCCGCTGTACCTCGTCGAGCGCTTTGTCCGCGTTCACCCCTTCGCGCAGCTCGGCCGTCAACACGCCGCCGCCTTCGGAGATCACAGCCGTGATCTCGTCGATCTCGTCGAGGCTGACCAGCTTCTCCTCGACCTTGAGCACCAGCGTCTGCTCGATTTCCTCGGGCGTGGCGCCGGGGTACGGCAGGGTGATGATGATGTGTTCGGGCTTCTGCTCGGGAAAGAACTCACGGCGAAGCGACAGGCCGCTGGCCAGCCCCGCCAGGATGATCGCGATCATCAGCAGGTTGACGGGGACGGGTTTGTTGACGCCGAAGCGTGGGAGGCTCACGGCCGGACCTCCGGCTTGTCGGCGTCGTGGATGAGCACCGGCCGCACCACCTGGCCGACGCGCAGGGCCGTCGAGCCGTCGAGCACGATCAGTTGGCCGTTCTCCAGCGGCTCATCGAGCACGGCCCACTGGCGGTCGGGCAGGAAGGAGAACGCATCGGCGGCTTCCAGCTCACCGGCGAGCGTGAACGCGATGGTCGCCGGCCGACTCACCAGTCGATCGTCCTCGACCATCAGAAGCCGTCCAGCGCGCAGGCTCCGCCGCGGCACCACCCACTGCGGCGACACCGCGTCGGATGTCACCGTCACTTCAAGAAACAATCCCGGCACCAGCAGTTCAGCCGCGTGCGGACCTTTCTCGGCCAGCAGGTCGCGCTGATCCAGTTCAACGAACACGGTGGTCGTGCGCGTCCGCGGATCGTCTTCTGGCGCGATGCGGATGATCGGTGCCACCCAGGCCTGTTCACCGTGACGGGCGGGCCGAAGCTGGACCATGTTGCCCACCCGCACCGTCGGCCGCGCCGCCGCCGGCAGCTGTACGGGCACCTCGATGATCTCCAGGCTCACCACCCGTGCCGCCCGCTGGCCCGCGGTCACGCTCTCGCCCACGTCCACGTCCACAGCCTGCACAATCCCGTCGATCGGGCTGACGATGCTGCACCGTTCGAGATTCAGTTGCGACAGGCTCAGGGTCGCTTCCTGCGCCTGACGCCGGGCCAGAAGCTGCGCCCGCCGCGGCTCGAGGCTGTCGAGCGCTTCGGACACATCGAGCAGCGCCCGCCGCGATGCGTTCAGCGCCCGCCGCGTGATCTCGACTTCGCGCGGATTGCCCGCCCCCTGTGTCTGAAGCTGCTGCACGCGGGCCAGTTCGTCCGCCCACGTCTCCACTGTCTCCCGCTCCAGGACCGCCTGCTCGGTCAGTCGATAGCGTTCGTTTTCGAGCTGCTCGAGCTGAGCGCTGATTTCGTCGAGGTTCTGCGCCGCGATCTCGACCTGGTGCATGAAGTCGCTCTCATCGAGCGCCACGAGCAACTGCCCTTCGGCCACTACCGCGCCCGCGCGTACGCCAGCCGGCCGCGACGCCACCACAGCAGTCACCCGCACCGGCACGTCGGCGCGCACCATGCCTTCGGCTGTCCCGTAACCACGCCACTGCCTCTGCACGTCCACCGCGCGCGCGGGGAACACCACGACCGCGGGCGGTTGCGCGGCCGGGCCGACCGGTTCGGCCACGGGCGCGGTCCACAACAGAATCGCGCTGATCAGCGCCGCGGCCGCCAGCACGAGTACAGCCACCACGCTGCGGGTGGTGCGGGCGATCAGGCGGGACCGCAACGAATCTTGCATTGATCGAGTCCAGAGGCATGTGAAGCAGGCGGCGTCGCCTGCATGGGGCGGCAATTCTAACAGGCGTCGTATATACCGCGTCAGGCGCGCACCTGCGCCCACTGCCGCGCCAGACGCTGGGCTGACACCGGCACGGCCGTGCCCAGCTCCTGGGCGAACAGCGATACGCGGTACTCCTCCAGCATCCAGCGATACGTCTCAAGGTCTTCGTCAAGCACGCCCTGCGCCGCCATTTCCTCGCGCCGGCCGGCGCACGCCTGGTACAGCGGCGCCAGCTCGGCCGTCAGTTGCCGATCGCGCTCGAGCCGCCCCGCCCCCAGGCGTTCAAGTCGCCGCGAAGCCGCCTCCAGGTAGCGAGGGAACTGCGCCAGCCAGGGCCATGGTGTGTCGATGAGGAAACCTGTCGCCAGCAGTTGCCGCAACTGCCCGCCCACGTCGTCGGCCGCGTGCCGCCACACGGGCTTCCGCACCGCGGCCTCCAGCAGCAGCCGCACACGCTGATGCGCTGCCAGCAGGCGCATCGTCACATCCCCGACTTCCATCGCCGCGGCCGCCAGGCGCGACCAGCCTGCGTCCAGACACGCCTCGAAATCTCCGGCCGTGAGAATCGCCGGTCCGTCCGGCCCCGGCTGGTGCGGATCGAGAAAGGCGTGGTCGGCCACACGCACGCGAAGCTGCCGCGCCAGCGGGATCGGCTCGCCCAGAAGGGCGAAGGCCGTTCGCATCTGCTCCAGTCCGGGCAGGTAATCGACCGCGCCGCCGATCGCTGAGTCCAGTTGCAGCAGGATCAGTTGGCGCAGGCCGGCGCGGTGGCGGCGCGACGCGGCCGCGGGATCGCCGAAAACGCTCAGGGCCGCACGGTCTGCGTCGGGCGCATCCAGGCGGGGGTAGCCGCGCAATGTGAAGCCGCCCTGCGACAGGTCGATGCTCGACGGCAGGTCGCCGAAGTCCCATGCCCGTACGTTCTTTCGTTCAAAGCGGGCGTCGCGCGGCACGGGTCGGGTCGAGGCCGCCATTTTTGCCCGCAGCTCGCGGAGGTCGCGCGTCTGCGCCAGCGTGCGCCCCTCATCGTCCAGCACGCGGATATTCATCCGCAGGTGATCGGGCAGGGGGGCTTGGGCCAACTGCCGGGCGGCAATGTCCTGGCCGCTGATCGCCCGCAGGCGAGCCGCCACCTGCTCGGCCAGATCGCCCTCGCCGAAGCGCAATTCCGCGGCCACGCGCGCAGCCGTTTCGGGGATCGGCACCAGGCCGCGCCGCAGATCCTTGGGCAGCCCGCGGATCATGGCGGTGACTTTCTCCCTCAGCACGCCGGGCACCATCCATTCCAGTTGTCGCGCATCGAGCTGCGCCGCGGCGGCCGCGGGCAATTCCACGGTCACGCCGTCATCGGCCTCGCCGGGCCGCAGCACGTAATCCAGCGGCAGATTCAATCCCTGCGCCTTGATCTGGTCGGGGAAATCGTCGGGCCGCACGTCGTCGGCTGCGCGCGTCAGCAGGTCCGCCTCGGTCATGTAGAGAAGTTGCGGACTCTCGCGCTCCGCCTGCCGACGCCACTTTTCGAACAGCGGCCCGTTGCACACGTCGGCGGGAAGGCGCTCGTCGTAAAACCGGTGCCGCGCTTCGATGCCCGCAACGATGTCGCGCTGCCGGATCTTCGCCTCCAGCTTCTCCAGTCGCTCGATGAGCTGGCGGTTGTGGCGCAGGCACGGCGCGTCCAGGTCGCAGTCGCCTTCCACCAGGGCGTGGTGGATGAACATGTCGCGGCTGCGGCGCGGGTCGATCGGACCATAGTGCACCGCCCGGCGCGGCACGATCGTCAAGCCGAACAGCGACACCTTCTCGTAGGCCATCACCCGCGCACCTTCCCGCTGCCAGTGCGGCTCACTGTGCGACCGGGTGATCAGATGCGGGGCCAGGCGCTCCAGCCACGCCGGATTGATCGGTGCGACGGTGCGGGCGTAGAGCCGGCTGGTCTCCACCTGCTCTGCCGCGACGATCCAGCGGGGCTTGGCGTCGAACAGCACCGATCCCGGCCAGAGATACAGCTTTTTGCCCGCCGCTCCGGTGTACGTCACGGCGTCGTCGCGCATGGCCACATTCGAAAGCAGACCTGCCAGCACACTGCGATGGATCGCGTCCTCATCGGGCTTGTCCGGGCCGATCTTCAGGTCGGCCTCCTCCTCCAACAAGGTGCGAAGCTGGCGGTACACGTCCAGCCACTCGCGCATGCGCGCGTAAGAGAGGTAGTTCTGCTGGCAGGCGCGCTGGAGCTTGCCGCGCGACAGCTTGTGCATCAGGTCGTGGTAGAACCGCCAGATATTCAGCAGTGTCAGAAAATCGCTGGTTTCGTGGCGAAAAGCCGCATGGGCCGCGTCGGCCTTCTCCTGCGCCTCGGCGGGCCGCAGACGCGGATCCTGCGCTGACAACGCGGCGACAATCACCAGCACCTCCGCCAGCACGTTCGCGTCGCGCGCTGCCAGCAGCATGCGTCCGAGGCGCGGATCGACCGGCAGGCGGGCCAGTTGCCGGCCCAAGTCGGTCAATTGCTGCCGCTCGTCGATCGCGCCGATTTCGTGCAGTGTCTGGTACCCATCGCGGATGGCGGCCTGTCGCGGCGGATCGATGAATGGGAAGTCCGCCAGTTCGCCCAGCCGCAAAGCCTTCATCTGCAGGATCACGGCCGCGAGATTGCAGCGTACGATCTCCGGCGGCGTGAAGGCCTCACGCTGCTGCAGGTCGGCTTCGTCATAGAGGCGCACACAGACGCCCGGGCCGACGCGGCCGCAGCGGCCCTTGCGCTGCTCGGCCGACGCCTGGCTGATCGCCTCGATCGGCAGACGCTGCACCTTTGCCCGCGGTGAATAGCGGCTGATGCGGGCCGTGCCCGTGTCGATGACGTAACGGATGCCCGGCACCGTCAGCGACGTTTCGGCCACGTTCGTCGCCAGCACAATCCGCCGTCCGCGCGCTGGGGCGAAAACGCGGTTCTGTTCGGCCACGGAAAGCCGCGCGTAGAGCGGCAGAATCTCCATCGCCCGCCGCGGGCCGCCCGGCGCCATGCGTCCGCGCAGGGCCCGCGAGGTTTCGAGAATGTCCCGCTGGGTCGGCAGGAACACCAGCATGTCGCCCGGCCCGTCGGCCGTCAGTTCATCCACAGCGTCGAGAATGGCCGTAGTGGCGTCGGCGTCTTCAGCGCCCTCCGTCCCGTCGTCCGATCGCGTCGGGCGATAGCGCACCTCCACGGGATACATGCGCCCTTCGACGGTGACGATCGGCGCCGGTCTGCCGCCAGGAGCGGCAAAATGCTCGGCAAAGCGCTGAGGATCGATCGTCGCCGACGTGACGATCACTTTCAGGTCCGGCCGGCGCGGCAGCAGACGGCGCAGATAGCCCAGCAGAAAGTCGATGTTCAGCGACCGCTCGTGAGCCTCGTCGATGATGAGCGTGTCGTACTGCAGCAGGTCGCGGTCGTGCCGCGTCTCGGCCAGCAGGATGCCGTCGGTCATGAGTTTGACGAAGCTGTCGGGCCGGGTGGTGTCGGTGAAACGGATCTTGAATCCCACCGCCCGGCCCGGCGGGGAGTGCAGTTCGTCACTGAGGCGCGTGGCCAGGGCGCGGGCGGCGATGCGGCGAGGCTGCGTGTGGCCGATCAAACCTGTCACGCCACGACCCAGTTCAAGGCAGATTTTGGGAAGTTGCGTCGACTTGCCGCTGCCCGTGTCGCCGCAGACGACGATCACCTGGTGCTCGCGCAGCGCGGCCGCGATATCCCCGCGCCGCTGCACGACGGGCAGGGCCGCGACTGCCGGGTCCGCGTCAAAGTTGGGCCGCGGCAGGGCGGCGCGGCGTCGGGCGACACGCTGTAGCGATTCGTCAAGCCGCTGAGCCAGCCTCCGCAGCCCGCGGCCGCGCTCTTCCGGCCGTCGTTCACGGCCGATGCGGGCCGCCAGGCTGTGCAGGGCCGGCCGCTCCGGCCCGAATGCCGCGGCGATCCGTGCGGTCAGGTCCGGCAGGGATGACGGCTGGTGGTTCACGAGGCAGTTCCGGGGTCGCCCGCCTGCACTTGGAGGGTAGGGAAACCGGCCATTGTACGGCCTTCCGTTGCCGCCGAGTTGAAAAGGGGTGCCTGACGCGGTCCATCCCTTATCGGACTTTGCGGCATTTATGGCCCATCCTGCACGCCCGTAAACAGAAGATTTTTAGATCGGGTACTTGCGAAAGCCTATATCTGGACGATATGATCTACAAAGAGTCCGGCCATTGTGGTCGGACCGTGAGCCTGTAGAATGCGGCACGTCATCAGACGAAAGGCTCTTGAATCATGGCCCCCGCCGCGAAAACTTCCGCTCCCCTTGCAGCCAGACGCTGGCGCCTGTCCGGCCAGGTGCAGGGCGTGGGATTTCGGCCCTTCGTCCATGGGCTGGCGCAGCATCATGGGTTGGTTGGCCTCGTCCGCAACGATGCGGCCGGCGTGGAGATCGTCGCTCAGGGTTCACCGGCTGCGCTGAACGCCTTCGAAGCCGACCTGCGCCAGCGTCCCCCCGCGGCCGCGCGGATCATGAGCGTGGAAGTCGCGCCTGTGAGGATTGATCGCCGCCGTCGCGACTTTCACATCGAAGTCAGTGACGCGACCGCCGCCCCCACCGCCGCTGTCACCGTGGACATGGCCGTGTGCGACCAGTGCCTGGCTGAACTGCTCGACCCGCGCGACCGCCGGCATCGCTATGGCCTGATCAACTGCACGCATTGCGGTCCGCGCTATTCGATCATCCTGCGCGTGCCCTACGATCGGCCGCACACCACCATGGCCGCGTTCACCATGTGCGAGCCATGTGAGTACGAATACCGCCAGCCCACCGACCGCCGCTTTCATGCGCAACCGACCGCCTGCCCCGGCTGCGGTCCGCGCGTGACGCTGGCCAACGCGGCGGGACGGGCGATGCCAGGCGATCCGTACCATGCCGCGGCTGACATGCTCGCGGCCGGCCGTATCGTCGCGGTCAAGGGCATCGGCGGCTTTCATCTCGCGGTGCGCGCCGACGACGAGCAGGCCGTCGCGCGTCTGCGACAGATGAAGCAGCGCGACGCCAAGCCCTTCGCCCTGATGGGGCGCGACCTGGCCACGCTGCGCCGCCTGGTGACGCTCAGCCCCGCGGCCGAGGCCGCCCTCGCCGGCCCGGCCGCGCCGATCGTGCTGGCCCCGCGCCGTCCCGACGCGCCGTCTCTTACATCCGGCATCGCCTCCGCCATCGCGCCGGGCAATCACCGCCTGGGCGTCATGCTGCCCTACACGCCGATCCATCATCTGCTGTTCGCGTCGGCTGAGGATCGGTTTGACATCCTGGTCATGACCAGCGGCAACCGCAGCGATGAGCCGTTGGCCATTGACAACGACGAAGCGATCGCGCGTCTCGGCGATCTGTGCGATGCCTTCCTGCTGCACGATCGGCCGATTCACCGATGCGTCGATGATTCGGTGCTGCTGGACGTCGGTGGTCAGGCGGCGCCGCTGCCGATGCGTCGCTCTCGCGGTTACGCCCCGATGGCTCTGCCGCTGGATCACGATGACGATTCGCTCCCGCCCTCGGTCGGTCACGGCCTGTGCGTCGGCGGCGAGTTGAAGAATACACTGGCCGTCGTGCGCGAAGGGCAGGCGATCCTCAGCCAGCACCTGGGCGACCTCAAACACGCGATGGCCTACGAGCAGTTCCGCCGCACGGCCGCGGACATGATGGATCTGTTCGGCATCGCTCCACGCTGGATCGCATGCGATGTCCATCCTGCGTATCTCAGCACGCAATACGCGCGCGAGCTGGCCGAACGCTTCGACGTGCCGCTGCTGCGCGTGCAGCACCATCACGCTCATGCAGCCTCGCTGCTGGCTGAGCACAGCCTGCACGGGCCGATGCTGGCGGTGGTCTGCGACGGTGTGGGTTACGGCGACGATGCTGCTGCCTGGGGCGGCGAACTGCTGCTGGCCACGCGCTGCGACTATCGCCGTCTGGCGAGTTTGCGGCCGCTGCGGCTGCCCGGCGGCGACGCGGCCGCGAAGGACACGCGGCGCTGCGGGCTGGGTCTGCTGCATCAGGCATACGGCGACGACTTCGCCCGACATCCGGCTGCGGCGCGGCTCGTGCCCGACGCCGCGCAGCGCGACATGCTTTGCGCCATGATCCGCCGCGATGTGCACTGTATCGCCAGCAGCGCCGCCGGGCGCGTGTTCGACGGCATGGCCGCGCTGCTCGATGTCTGCCGCTTCAACCATTTCGAAGCTCAGGCGGCTTTGGCGCTGGAGGCTCTTGCGCAGCGGTCGGTGGCGGACGAGCCGGGCGGCGAGGGGCTCTATGAAATCGGCGACGACGCAGAACAGTCCGGTCTGCGGCGGATCGACCTATCGCCGCTGGTGCGGTGTCTTGTGGCCGGCGCGGCCGCGGGCGAACCGGTCGAGGCGCTGGCGGCCTTGATGCACGAACAACTGGCGGCCGCGTGGGTGGATGCGGTGCTTGAAGCGGTCCATGCCACGGGCGTTGAGATCGTCGGTCTCAGCGGCGGGGTGTTCTGCAACCAGGCGCTGACGCACCTGCTGCGGCGGCGGCTGGAGCGTACCGGTCTGAGCGTGCTGACGCACAAGCAGGTGCCGGCCAACGACGGCGGTCTGAGCTTCGGCCAGGCGGCGGTCGCGGCGGCTCAACTCCGTGATCCGCAACTCCGCAATGCAAAGGAGGGCGGCCATGTGCCTCGCGGTACCCGCTGAACTCGTGAGCTGCGATAACGGACAGGCTGTGGCCGACCTGCACGGCAACCGTGTGAAGGTCAGCACGCTGCTGGTTCCCGACGCGGCCGTCGGCGACTGGGTGCTCGTGCATGCCGGCTTCGCGATCCAGAAGCTTGATCGCCAGCAGGTGCGCGAGACGTTTGCCGTGCTCGAAGACCTCCAGGCCGCGGGTGGGGGAGCACGTGATGCCGGGCGTGAAAGGAGCGTCCTGTGACCGAGCGCCTGCCCAGAGCGAAAGAGGCCCTTGCCCGCGTGCGTAACGCGGCCGCGGCGATCGGTCGGCGCGTCACCTACATGGAAGTCTGCGGCACGCACACCATGGCCGCGTTCCGCACCGGCCTGCACGGCCTGCTGCCCGACAATGTGACGCTGCTGAGCGGGCCTGGCTGCCCCGTCTGCGTCACCGCGCAGGGCGACATCGACCAGCTCATCGGCCTGGCGATGGATCATGACGTGACCATCTGCAGCTATGGCGACATGCTGCGCGTGCCCGGCCGGCGCGGCAGCCTGGAGCAGGCCCGCGGTCAGGGCGCTGACGTGCGGGTGGTCTACAGCAGCCTTGACGCGGTCAGACTGGCGCAGCGAGAGCCGCGACGGCAGGTGGTATTCGCGGCCGTGGGATTCGAGACCACCGCACCGGCGACGGCCGCGGCCGTGCTCGAAGCCGAGCGCCTGCGCCTGGACAACTTCGCCTGCCTGACCAGCCACAAGCGCATCCTGCCCGCCATGCTGGCGCTGCTGGACAGCGGCGACATCGCGCTCGATGGCTTCCTGTGTCCCGGCCACGTGTCGGTGGTGATCGGGTCGGAGGCATATCGGCCAATCGTGGAGCGGTTTGGTCTGCCCTGCGTCATCGGCGGGTTTGAGGATCTGCTGATGGCCGAGGCCATCGCGGACCTGGCCGAGTTGACGCGCGACGGCCGGGCCGCGCTGGTCAACCGCTATCCGCAGGTGGTCGCGCCGGGGGGAAACCGCGTGGCCCAGCAGCTTCTGGATCACGCCTTCGAAGTCGGCGATGCGCGGTGGCGCGGCCTGGGCGAGATCCCCGGCAGCGCGATGGTGCTGCGCAGCGCCTACGAGCGGTTCGACGCGGTGAAGCGTTTCGGGCTGTCCGCGGCCGACGACGCCGAGCCGACCGGCTGCCGCTGCGGCGAGGTGATCCGCGGCCTCATTACGCCTGCGGATTGTCGGCTCTTCGGCACGGCCTGCACGCCGGTGCAGCCGATCGGGCCGTGCATGGTCAGCAGCGAGGGCACGTGCCAGGCGTGGTTCAAGTACGCCCGCGGCAGCCAGCGGCACGCGGCCGGCGGGCGCCATCGCCCATCGCATGTTCCGCAAACGGCCGACGCGGCGGGAGGTGGGGCATGAACAAGCCGCGTGCGACACACAGCGCGGGGAAGACGGGCGTGACGCCCGTCCCACGGTCCATGTCCCCATCGGGTCGCATCGTCCTGGCCCACGGCGGCGGCGGTCAACTCACCGACGACCTGATCACCCGCAGCATCCTGCCACGACTGGGCAACGATCTGCTCAACGAATTGCTCGACTCGGCCGTGGTTGATGCCGGCGCGTCGCAGCGGTTGGCCATGACGATTGACAGCTATGTGGTGCAGCCGTGGCGTTTTCCCGGCGGCGACATCGGCCGATTGGCGGTGTGCGGCTCGGTCAACGACCTGGCGGTATGCGGGGCCCGGCCGGTGGGCCTGGCCCTGGCGATGATCGTTTCCGAGGGGCTTGCCGTCGCCGATGTGGAGGCGGTGCTCGACTCCATTGCGGCGGCGGCTGCCGAGGCGGGCGTGCGTGTGGTCACCGGTGATACGAAGGTGATCGATCGGCGGGTGGACGGACGCCACGAGGTTGAAGGACAAAGGGCGGCCGGTGACATTTTTCTGACGACGGCGGGCGTCGGGCTTGTGCCGGCACGTCGGAATCTGTCGCCGGAGCACGTGCGGCCGGGCGATCGACTGCTGATCAACGGCCCGGTCGGCGACCACGGCCTGGCGGTGATGCTGGCCCGTGAGATGCCGGACGTCAGCAGCCCGCTGCGCAGCGACGCGGCACCGCTCAACGGGCTGATCGAAGCGGTGCTCGAGGCTCACGGTGATGCGGTCGCCTTCATGCGCGATCCGACGCGCAGCGGCCTGTCTGGCCTGTGTGCCGACCTGGCGAAACAGTCGGGCTGGCGCGTGGTGCTGGAAGAGGACGCCATCGCCGTGCGACCTGCCGCGGAGCACGCGGCCGAGATGCTCGGGCTCGATCCGCTGGAGATCGCCAACGAGGGCAAGGTGGTGCTGGTCGTGCGCGAGGGGGCTGTCGAAGGCGTGCTGGCGACGATGCGGGCGCATCCACTGGGGCGTGAGGCGGCCGCCTTCGGCACGGTCATGGAAGGCAGTGACGGCGTGTGCGAGCTGCGCACGGCCCTTGGGGGTCGGAGGGTGATTGTGAAGCCTTACGGTGAGCAGTTGCCGCGCATCTGCTGATGACGGCGGATGTCTGGAATGGCGGGTTGGAAATACCGGAAGGAGCGGTGCAGGCATGATTCAGGCAGTCAGCAAACTCGAGCCGCCCACCGACGATAAGCGGTGGAAAATCGTGGACGCGACGATGCGGCGCAACGGCCAGGACCGTCACGCGCTGATCGAGACGCTGCACACGGTGCAGGAGAGCTTCGGCTATCTCGACGAACCGGCGCTGAAGTATGTGGCCCGGTCGCTGCGCGTGCCGCTGAGCGCGGTGTACGGCGTGGCGACGTTCTACCACTTCTTTACGCTCAAGCCGGCCGGCCGACACACCTGCGTCGTGTGCATGGGCACGGCCTGCTACATCAAGGGTGCGCAGAAGCTCATCGAGATGGTGGGACAGCGCTACGGCATCAAACCGGGCGAGACGTCAGAAGACGGCGAGGCGTCGCTGCTGGCGGCCCGCTGCCTCGGGTCATGCGGGTTGGCGCCGGCTGTGGTCCTCGACGGTGAGGTGGCCGGCAAACAGACGCCGGATGAACTGATCAAACGCATGGAAAGGTGGTCGCAGTCATGACGCCTGAAGAACTCAAGCATATGGCCCAGGAGGAGCGGGCGGCCCAGAAGGACTGCAAGCACTGCGTCCGTGTATGCACGGCCGCGGGCTGCCTGTCCAGCGGGGCCGAGCAGGTCAAGGATGCGATTGACAGCGTGGTGCGCCGCTTCGGCATGGAGGAGGACGTGCCGGTCAAGAGCGTCGGCTGCATGGGCCTGTGCAGCGCCGGTCCGCTGGTGACCGTTGATACCCGCGCCGGCGATGGTGACGGTCACCTTGCCGCGCTGTACCAGGAGGTTACCGAAGCGGATGCCACCGACATCGTCACCAACCTGGGCAAGAAACCGGTCAAGCGTCTGGCATGTTCCCCCGACATGCCGTTCTTCAAACGCCAGCAGAAGGTGGTGCTGGAGAACTGCGGCCGCATTGACCCTGAACGCCTGGAGGAATACGTCGCGGCCGGCGGTTACGCGGCCCTGGTCAAGGCGCTGACGGAGATGTCGCCGCCGCAGGTGGTGGCTGAGATCGAGGCCAGTGGTCTTCGCGGCCGCGGCGGCGCGGGCTTCCCCACAGGGTTGAAGTGGGCGACGGTCGCCAAGGCCCCGGGCGCCCGCAAGTACGTGATCTGCAATGCCGACGAGGGCGACCCCGGCGCGTTCATGGACCGGGCTGTGCTCGAGAGCGATCCGCACCGCGTGCTGGAGGGCATGGCCATCGCCGCCTACGCGGTGGGGGCATCGCACGGCTACATCTATGTGCGGGCCGAGTACCCGCTGGCGATCAAGCGTCTGCGGACGGCCATCCGCCAGGCGTCGCGTGCCGGGCTGCTGGGCAGCCGCATCTGCGGCACGAACTTCGGCTTTGACGTGGAAATCCGCCTCGGGGCCGGCGCGTTCGTGTGCGGCGAGGAGACGGCTCTGATCGCGTCGATCGAAGGCCGCCGCGGCCTGCCGCGGCCGCGCCCGCCGTTCCCGGCCAACTACGGCCTGTTCGGCTGTCCGACACTGATCAACAACGTTGAGACGCTGGCCAACATCGCTCCCATCATCCGACGCGGCGGTGCATGGTTCGCCGGCATCGGCACGGAAAAGAGCAAGGGCACCAAGGTGTTCGCGCTTGCCGGCCGCATCAGCCACACCGGTCTGATCGAAGTGCCCATGGGCATCCACCTGCGCGACATCATCTTCGAGATCGGCGGCGGCGTGCCCGAAGGTCGGCGGTTCAAGGCGGTGCAGACCGGCGGGCCTTCCGGCGGCTGCATCCCCGAGCAGCATCTGGACATGCCCGTGGACTATGAGTCGCTGGCGCAGGTCGGCTCGATCATGGGCTCCGGCGGCATGATCGTCATGGACGAGACGTCGAACATGGTGGACGTGGCGCGGTTCTTCATGGAGTTCTGCATGAGCGAAAGCTGCGGAAAGTGCGTGCCCTGCCGCGTGGGCACGTACCAGATGCACGAGCTGCTCGACAAGATCTGCCGCGGTGAGGCGCGCCATCGCGACCTGGAGCTGCTCAAGGAGCTGTGCGACGTGGTGCGCAACACCAGCCTCTGCGGCCTGGGCCAGACTTCGCCCAACCCGGTGCTCAGCACGCTGCGTTACTTCGAGAGCGAATACACCGCCCTGATCGGCAAGAAGGCTGCCGTCGAGCCTGCCGCAGCCGCGAGTGGGGAGGCAAGGTGATGAGCAAGATCATGAGCAAGACAACCACCGGATCCAGTGTGCCCCAGATGCCCGTGCAGACTTTCACGCTGACGATCGACGGAAGGATGGTCAGCGCGGTGACCGGCCAGACCATTCTCGACGTGGCCCGCGAGCAGGAGATCATGATTCCCGCGCTGTGCTATGTCGACGGTCTGAGCACGTGGGGCGGCTGCCGCCTGTGCGTGGTCGAGGTGGAAGGCCAGCGCAAGCTGCTGCCCGCCTGCTCCACGGCCGCGACCGAGGACATGGTGGTCACCACCAACTCCCCGCGGCTTCAGGCCTATCGCAAGACCATCCTGGAGTTGATGTTCTCTGAGCGCAACCACATCTGCGCGGTGTGCGTGTCCAACGGCCACTGCGAGCTGCAGGCCATGGCCCAGACGCTGGGTGTCTCGCACATTCACGTGCCGTACCGCTACCCGCGGCTGGAGGTCGACTCCAGCCACGACCGCTTCCGCATGGACCACAACCGCTGCATTCTGTGCATGCGCTGTGTGCGGGTCTGCGACGAGATCGAAGGCGCGCACACGAAGGACGTCCGCGGCCGGGGCATCGAGGCGGCGATCATCCAGGACCTCAACCAGCCCTGGGGGGAATCGGAGACCTGCACAAGCTGCGGTAAATGCGTCCACGTCTGTCCCACCGGCGCCCTGGTTGAGAAGGGCACCAGCGCCGGTGAAATGGCCAAGAGACGCGAGTTCCTTCCCTATTTGACCCTGATGCGGGATGCCAGCCATGACTAAAGCACGCAAGCCCAAGGTCGCGACCGTGTGGCTCGACGGCTGCTCGGGTTGCCACATGTCCTTCCTGGACATGGACGAGCGCCTCATCGATCTGGCCGACAAGGTGGACATCGTCTACTCGCCGGTGATCGATCCCAAGGAGTTTCCTCCTGACGTGGATGTCACGCTGGTCGAGGGGGCCGTCAGCAGCGAGGAGGATCTGCACAAGATCCAGCTCATCCGCGCGCGGACGAAGATCCTCATCGCCCTGGGTGACTGCGCGGTCACCGGCAACGTGCCGTCGATGCGCAACCCGTTCACGCGCGAGCAGCTTTTTCAGCGCGCCTACGTGGAGAACGCGACTTCGCCGCACGGGCGCAAGGGGCCGGACAAGTATGTCCCGCCGCTGCAGCCCAAGGCCCAGCCGCTGCACGAATGGGTCGAGGTCGATCTGTTCCTGCCCGGCTGTCCGCCGCCGGCCGACGCCATCCACTTCGTCATCAGCGAACTGCTGGCCGGCCGCACCCCCGATCCCGGCGAGGTGTCTCGTTTCGGCCTGTAACCGCTGTGTTGGTAGGACGGGCGTCCCGCCCGTCATCGTCTTGAGAGGGTTGAGTGGGCCGAAACGTCGGACCCACCGGACACGAACGATGAATGGAAAGTGAGCACACGCCATGGCCCGTGAAATCACCATTGAACCGGTCACGCGCATTGAGGGCCACGCCAAGATCACCCTGAAACTGGGCGACGACGGCAAGGTCGCCGACGCGCTGTTTCACGTCACCCAGTTCCGCGGCTTCGAGAAGTTCGTCGAGGGCCGACCGCTGACGGAGATGCCCGCGGTCATGGCCCGCATCTGCGGCATCTGCCCGGTCAGCCACCTGATGGCTTCGGCCAAGGCCTGTGACGATCTGCTGGCGGTCGGCATTCCCCCCGCGGCCGACAAGCTGCGTCGCATCATGAACGCGGCCCAGTTCATTCAGTCGCACGCCCTGAGTCTCTTTCACCTGTCCAGCCCGGACCTGATCTTCGGCATGGACGGCCAGCCCGGCGAGCGCAACATCATCGGCCTGATCCACAAGCACCCGGACCGCGCCCGCGACGGCGTGCTGCTGCGGAAGTTCGGCCAGCAGATCATCGAGTTGCTCGGCGGCAAGCGCGTGCATCCGGCCTGGTGTGTGCCCGGCGGCGTCAATCAGCCCCTCACGGCCGACAAGCGCGACCAGATCCGTCAGAAAATTGCGGAATCCAAGGCCATCGCCCTGCGCACCCTCGACTGGTTCAAGCAGATCCTCGATCAGTTCCCCGAGGAGATGCAGACCTTCGGCAACTTCCCCAGCATGTACATGAGCCTGGTGCAGGACGACGGTGAGTGGGAGCACTATGACGGCCTCCTGCGGTTCATCGACCACGACGGTCGCGTCGTCGTGAACAGCGTGCCGCATCGCCAGTACCGCGACCACATCGGCGAACACGTCGAGGATTTCACTTATCTCAAGTTTCCGTACTACAAGCCTCGCGGCTATCCGGCCGGCATGTACCGCGTCGGGCCGCTGGCCCGGCTTAACATCTGCCGTCACATGGGCACCGAGCTGGCCGACGCCGCTCTTGACGAGTTCCGTCAGCGCTGCGGCAACCCGGCCGCCAGCGGCTTCCACTTCCACTACGCCCGGCTTGTCGAGATCGTCGCCGCCATCGAGCGCATCGAACGTCAGCTCGACAACCCGGAAATCCTCGATGCGTTCGTCCGTGCCCGGGCACGGCCCAACCGCAAGGAGGGCGTGGGCATCTCCGAAGCCCCGCGCGGCACGATCATTCACCATTACCGCATTGACGAGGATGGCCGCATGCTCTGGGCCAATCTCATCATCGCCACCGGGCACAACAACCTGGCCATGAACCGCGCCGTCAAGCAGGTCGCCCAGCACTTCGTCGACGGCAACCACCTGCGTGAAGGCATGCTCAACCGCGTCGAGGCCGTGGTGCGGACCTTCGACCCCTGCCTCAGTTGCTCGACCCATGCCGTCGGCCAGATGCCCATGGTCATTGAAATGCGAGGGCCTGATGGAACACTTCTGGACCAGCTCATGCGCGACTGACCACGTCCGACGCCCGTCGGTGCTGGTCATCGGCTACGGCAACACGCTGCGCCGCGACGACGGCGCGGGTGTCGCCGCGGCCGCCCAACTCGCCGACGCGCTGGTGAAGAATCTGCTGGCCCACGAGCGCGTGCGTGTCATCACCTGCCACCAGCTCCTGCCGGACCTGTGCGAAGACCTGGCGGCCTGCGGGATGGCCGTGTTCATCGATGCCGCGATCGATCTGCCCGCCGGAGCCGTGCGATGTGAACGCCTGACGCGCGACGAAAGCGCCGGTGCCGGCGCGGGCCTGCACGTCATGTCGCCGCGCGGCCTGCTGGGCATGGCGGCCGCGCTGTACGGACGGGCGCCGCAAGCCCAGCTCTGGTCCATCGGCGCTGCCGACCTGGACATCGGCGAAGGACTTTCGTCTCAGGTGCAGCAGGCCGTCGCACAGGTCGTGGCACGCATCGCCGCGGACGTTCACGCCATTCTTGCCGCAGCGCCCGGGCGGGAGGTCAGCCATGCATGAGCTCTCCCTGGCCGAGGCCCTGCTGCATCAGGTCCACCGGCACATTCCCGACGGAGCGCTGCTGCGGACCGTGCGCATCGAAGCCGGCCCGGCTCTCGCCATTGAGCCGATGGCCATGCAGATGGCCTGGCAGGCCGTCACCGCCGACTCGCCCGTCAGCGGGGCCGTATTGGAGCTTGATGTTCTGCCCTGGCGGCTGTACTGCGGCGACTGCGGCCGCTCCTGGACAAGCGACGATCCACTGGACGACTGCGCCTGCGGATCGGTCGCCACCGTGCCCGACGGCGACGGCCATATGAGCCTGCTATCGTTGGATGTCGATACCGATGTCACGGCCGATGTGCTGGAGTCCGCGTCATGAAAGTGCCCGTGGTCGAGAATGTGCTGAAGCTCAATGACGAGCTTGCGGCCATGAACCGCCGCCTGTTCCGCGAGCATGACGTGTTCGTCCTTGACCTCATCGGCGCGCCCGGCTGCGGCAAGACGGCCCTGCTCGAAGCCTCGCTCCAGAAACTTGCCGGCGAGATGCGCATCGGCGTCCTTGTCGGCGACCTGACCACCACCCGCGATGCCGACCGCCTGGCCCGGTGGTGCCCGCAGGTCGTGCAGATCAACACCGGCAAAGGCTGCCACCTCGACGCCAACCAGGTGCGCCAGGCCCTGGTCAGCATCGACCTGGCCGCCCTCGACCTGCTGGTGATCGAGAACGTGGGCAATCTCATCTGTCCCGTCGGCTTCGACTTGGGCCAGGACGTGAAGGTCGGCATGTTCAGCGTGCCCGAAGGCGACGACAAGCCGGCCAAGCACCCGCACCTGGTGCATGCGGCCGCCCTCGTGCTGCTCAACAAGATCGACCTGCTGCCTTACGTGCCCTTCGACATCGAGCACTTCCGTGAGGACGTCGGCCGGCTGCGTGACGACGTGACCCTGCTGGAAATTTCGGCAGCACGCGGGCCGATCGATCCGTGGCTCAACTGGCTGCGGGCCCAGGTCGGTCATGTCACGGGCACGGCCCAGAGCGCCCAATAGACGTGCTTCACGAACGTCCCCCGAAGACGGCGCGACCCGTCTACAATCCGGGGATGAACTCGGGTCGTGAGGCATTTCGTTTTCTTGTCGTCGGCCTCCTGCTGACGGTGGCTGCGTGGTGGGGTGTGGTGGGCTGTGCCGCCGCCACGACGCCGGCGCCGTCGGCCGCGCGCGCTGCCGCCATCCCCACGCACGATCAGGCGGCAATCGCGCCTCTGCGTTTCGTCCGCGGCGTGCCCGTTGTTCAGGTGCATATTGACGGACAGGGACCATTTGACATGGTGCTCGACACCGGAGCCATGTTGTGCGTCGTTTCGCCGCGGTTGATCGAGCGGCTGGACGGCACGGATGCGAGCGATCTGGCCCGCGCCCGCGGCCAGGTGTCGGACGTGCATGGCCGCACGGTGGACATCGCCCACGAGCTGCGTGGCCGGCGGTGGTCCATCGGACAGGCGGATCTGCCGTCGTTTCGCGCGGCCGTGCTCCCGATCGAGAATGTCCGCCTGGCCCTGGGTGAGGCGATCGAAGGCATCCTCGGCATGCCGGCGTTCGCCGGCCGGACTTTCAGCATCGACTACGCCGGACGGCGTCTGGGCATCGGCTGGGAAATGCCGGGCGACGTTCCGGCCGCTCATGTGCTTGAAGCGGACCTGGACCGCCACGGCCTGCGTGTGCCGGTGCGCTGGCGTCACGAGACCCTGTCCTTCGCCCTCGACACCGCCAGCACACTTGGCGTCGAGATCAAGCGGCAGGAGATCTGGCGCATGGCGTTCACAGCCCCGCCCCAGCCGACGCGCGGCGCGCAAGGACTGACCGGCGGCGGCGAGGATGAGTTGATCGGTCGGTTGTACGACGATATGCACCTGGCCGATGTCACGCTCCGCCGACCCATCGTGCGATCGGGCAGCGACAACCGCATCGGCGCGGCGCTGCTGAGTCAGTTCACGCTGCACGTGGACACGCGGCGGCGGCGCGTGGCCCTGGAGCCGCGGGACGGCCACGCCGTGCTGACCTTCGCGCCGGTGCGACGGGTCTGGCCGACGTTCGAGGTTCGGCCCACCGGCGAGGGGCTGGAGGTGGTCGCGGTCCAGGATCAGGCACGGACGGGCGCAGACGACCCCCCGCTGCGCCCCGGCGACGTGATTGTCCGCGCGGCCGGGCGTCCTGTGCAGCGGTATGATCCCACCACATGGGCGTCCCTGCTGACCGGCGACCGCCCCGTGCCGCTGGTGGTGCGGCGCGACGGCTCGCTGCGCGGCATCGTCCTTCCCGTCCGCGACGTTGTACCGTGAGGCTGAAACTGAGACACGGGGGATTCGAAAGTTCCATCTGCCGCGGCTATGCTCTGAATCCGCGCAAGCCTCCCGGGTTCGCGCTGACGGCTGCGATCGCTGAATGCTGAGCACCACCGCCGATGTACAAGCTGCTGCTGATCCTGCGCTACCTTCGCCGCAAGCTGGCGCCGCTGTTTGCCATGCTGGCGGTGATGTTGTGCTCGGCGATGGTCATCGTCGTCGGGGCGGTGATGGGTGGCTTTCTCGAGCAGTTCGCCCAGGCCGCGCGGCAGGTCAACGGCGACGTTACCGTCCAGGCGGGTATGCACGGCTTTCCGCATTACGACCGCGTCATCGAGACGATCGAGACGCTTCCCGAAGCTTCCGCCGCGGCCGCGACGCTCACGGCCTACGGCCTGGTGAAGATCGAGGATCAGACGCACACCATCGAGGTCATGGGCATCGACCCGGCCAGCTTTCATGCCGTCAGCGGCTACCGCGATTCGCTTTACTGGACCACGCGGCATCTGACGGAGCAGCTTGACGAGGAGATAGAACTGCTGCCGGCGGGGATGGACGATTTGCGCCAGCGCCTGGAGGAAGGGCGCGGGCGTCTGGAGGCCAGTGATTTCCGCGACTACGCAATGCGCTTCGAGGCACCGTCGGGCTGGCGGGCGCAGCAGGAGGATCCGACGCTCGAGCTGCCCGCGGCGGTGCTGGGCATCGAGGTATACGGCTACGGCAGGCGCGATGAGCACGGCCGATACCATTTCAGCGCCAGTCCGCTGCGTTCGCCCTACAGCCGGCAGATCACGCTTACCGTCCTGCCCGTGAGCCGCCAGGGCACATTCCAGGAGCCGATGGTCCGGCAGGCGATCGTGGTCAACGAGTCCAAGAGCGGGCTGTACAACATCGACAGCAACCGTGTGTATGTGCCCTTTGCCGTGCTGCAGGCGATGCTGCGGATGGATGCGTATGAGCGCGTGGACCCGCGGACCAGCGAGCCAACCGGTGTGTGGGCGCCGGCCCGGGCGCATCGCATCATGGTGCGTGCCGCGCCGGGCGTCAGTGCCGCAATCCTGCAGCAGGCTGTCGAGGCCGCCCTCAGCGACCTGCGCGGCGAGCTGCCCGATCTGGGCTACGTGGACGTGCTCACGTGGCAGCAGTCCTTTGCCGTGATGCTCAGTGCCGTGGCCAAAGAGAAGGCCATGGTCATGTTTCTCTTCGGCATCGTCAGCGTGGTGGCCTTCACCATGATCGCCGTGATCTTCTACATGATCGTGCTGGAGAAGACACGAGACATCGGCATCCTGCGGGCCCTGGGCGCATCGCGCCGCGGGGTGGCGGGGATTTTCCTGGGCTACGGCCTGGCGATTGGCCTCATCGGCGCGGCGCTCGGCCTGGCCATCGCCTCGCAGATCGTCTGGAACATCAACGAAATCCAGGCCTTTCTGGCCCGCACCATCGGCTTCGAAATGTGGAACCCGCAGGTCTACTACTTCGACGCCATTCCCAGCCGACTCGATTCGGTCGAGGTCACGTGGATTCTCACCGTCGCCGTCGTGTGCAGTGTATTGGGCGCGCTGATCCCGGCCTTTGCGGCCGCGCGGCTCAATCCGGTGGAGGCGCTGCGCTATGAGTAAGCCGCACGCTTCCCACAGCGCCTCCAACGGTGCCGTCGTGCTGCGGGCAGCCAACCTGCACAAGCATTACCGCATGGGCGATGCCGACCTGCACGTGCTGCGCGGCGTGACGCTGGAGGTCGCGCGCGGGAAGTGGGCGGCGGTGCTGGGCGCGTCGGGCTGCGGCAAGAGCACGCTTCTGCACCTGCTGGGCGGTCTGGATCGGCCCGACGAAGGCCAGGTGCATTTCAATGGTCGGGACATCTTCAGCCTCCGCGGCGGCCGGCTCGACCGCTATCGCAGTCATCATGTGGGATTCGTCTTTCAGTTCTACCATCTGCTGCCGGAGCTGACAGCCCTGGAGAACGTGCTGATCGGCGCAATGGTCGGCCGGGGATTCCTGCAATGGGTCGGGCAGGGCAAGGCTCTGCGCGGCCGCGCTGCGGAACTGCTGGACACACTGGGCCTGGGCCAGCGGCTGCGGCATCGGCCCAACAAGCTCTCCGGCGGCGAGCGGCAGCGCGTCGCCATCGCCCGTGCGCTGGTCAATCAACCTGACGTGCTGCTCGCTGATGAGCCGACGGGCAACCTCGACGCCGACACAGGCCGCCGCCTGCTCGAGGTGTTCCATCAACTGCACGCGAAGGGGCAGACCATCGTCATGGTCACGCACGACGCCCAGATCGCCGCGGCTGCCGACCATCGCTGGCGTCTGGCCGACGGCCGCCTGCAATCGGTGGCGTAGGAACTGCCGCGACGATCGACGCGAGTGCCTCAGAGCACGCGGCGAGGGTCTGTTACTCGCCCGGCTCCAGGACGGCCATGAAGGCTTCCTGCGGGATGTCCACCGTGCCGATGCGCTTCATCCGCTTCTTGCCCTCTTTCTGCTTCTCCAGCAGCTTGCGCTTGCGCGTCACGTCGCCGCCGTAGCACTTGGCGGTCACGTTCTTGCGCATGGCCTTGATCGACTCGCGTGCGATGATCTTGCCGCCGATGGCCGCCTGCAGCGGAATCTCGAACATGTGCCGGTCGATCTCTTCCTTCAGCCGCTTGAGCAGGCTGCGGCCGCGGATTTCCGCCTTGTCGCGGTGGACGATGATGCTCAGGGCGTCGACCACCGAGCCGTTGACCAGGATGTCCATCTTCACCAGTCGATCAGTGCGAAAGCCGCGGAGCTGGTAATCCATCGTGCCGTAGCCGCGGGTGATGGACTTGAGCTTGTCGTAGAAGTCGAAAATGATCTCGGCCAGCGGCAGTTCGTATTCGAGAATCTGGCGGTTTTCGGACAGGAACTGCTGCTTCTTGTAGATGCCGCGGCGCTGCTCGCACAGCTTCATCAGGTCGCCGATGCACTCGACGGGCGTGATGATCTCGACGCTGACGATCGGCTCGCGGATCTCCTTGATCGAGGCGGGATCGGGCAGGTCGGCGGGGTTGGTGATCTGCTGGGTTCGGTCCGGCCCGCCGGCCGAGCGCAGCAGCACTTCATAGGTCACCGTCGGGGCCGTCTGCACGAGCTGCACCTTGCTCTCACGTTCCAGACGCTCCTGGATGATCTCCATGTGCAGCATGCCGAGAAAACCGCAGCGGAAGCCGAAGCCCAGGGCCTCGGAGTGGTGCGGCTGAAAGGTGAAGCTCGCGTCGTTGAGGCGCAGGCGTTCGACGGCATCGCGCAGGGCTTCGAACTGCGTCTCGCCCGAGGGGTAGAAGTCGCAGAAGACCATCCGCTGCGGCTCCTGGTAGCCGGGCAGCGGGGCTGCGGCGGGGTGGGCGTCGAGGGTGATCGTGTCGCCGATGTTCACGTCATCGAGCGTCTTGATGGCGGCGACCATGTAGCCGACCTCGCCCGCGGCCATCGGGTGCCTGAACGGCGTGGGCTTGGGTGTGAACTTGCCCAGCTCGCCGATGACATACGTGCGGCCCGTGCCCATCATGCGGATGCGGTCGCCGGCCCGCAGACGGCCGTTGATCAGACGAAAATATGTGATCACGCCGCGGTAATCGTCGTACTCGCTGTCGAAGATCAAAGCCTGCGTATCGGCCTCGGGGTTGCCGACGGGCGTGCTGAAGCGCGTGCAGATGGCTGCCAGCAGTTCGTCAATGCCCTGGCCGGTTTTGGCCGAGCAGAAGATGCAGTCGTCGGCCGGCAGGCCCAGCACCTGCTCGATCTCCAGGGCCACATCCTCAGGCCGGGCCGAGGGCAGATCGACTTTGTTGACCACCGGGATGATCTCGAGATTGTGGTCGATGGCCTGGTAGGCGTTGGCGACGGTCTGGGCCTCGACGCCCTGCGACGCGTCGACCACCAGCACCGCGCCTTCGCAGGCCGTCAGCGCCCGGCTCACCTCGTAGTGGAAGTCCACGTGGCCGGGCGTGTCAATGAAGTTGAGCATGTAGGGCTGGCCGTCGTGAACGTATTGCACCGTCACGGCCGAGGCCTTGATCGTGATGCCGCGCTCCCGCTCGAGGTCCATGCCGTCGAGAAGCTGTTCGCGCATCTCGCGGTCGGTAATCGCACCGGTGCGCTGCAGCAGCCGGTCGGCAAGGGTGCTCTTGCCGTGGTCAATGTGCGCGATGATGCAGAAGTTGCGGATGTTCATACGCGATGCTGTGGCGCGATGGTCATGCCGGGGCCGGGAAGTCCGGCATTGTAGCACGGCCGCCTTTGCCGGCGCCCGGGGGCGGCGTCCCGGGGGTGTGGACTGATACACTGTCATGCCGCTGCCGGTCGCCTCATGGTGTCATCGGCCGCACGGACGTGTACCCGATGGCCCAGAAAAAGCACCGATCGCAGGCCGGCGCTCAGCGCATCGTCAACCGCCAGGCGCGGCATGACTATCAGATCCTCGAGAAGATCGAGGTCGGCATCGAGCTGGTCGGCAGCGAAGTCAAGAGCGTGCGCAGCGGACAGGTGTCGCTGGCCGAAGGCTATGCGCGGGTGGACCCCAACACGCTCCAGATGTTTCTGCACGACGTGCACATTGCCGAGTACAAGCAGGCTGGCCCGCACGGCCACGACCCGCGGCGGACACGCAAGCTGCTGGCCCACAAGCGCGAGATCAAGCGGATCATGGGCCTGCTCACCGCCGGCAGCCGCACGCTGGTGCCCCTGGCCATGTACTTCTCGCGCGGCTGGGTGAAGCTGGAACTGGGCGTGGCCCTGGGCAAGAGCAAGGTCGACAAACGCGAGGATCTCAGAACGCGCGACGCCGACAAAGCCATCCGCCGGGCCATGACGCGGCGGACGATCTGAGTGTGCTCTCAGGACCGCGGCGTGGCCGTGCCCGACAGATGGGCGTCGTCGATCTCAGTCCAATAAAGCTTGCGGCGGGCGACGACAGGAACGGCGACGCATACGGGCCGCACATCCGCCAGCACCCATGCGTGCCAGCCGGGTTCATATGGCGAACAGGCGGCCTCGGCATCGGATGGCTGCCATGGTCGCACGTCCGCGACGCGCACGATCGCCACGGCTCGGCCGTCCGGATCGGCGGGCGCGTCGGCCGTCAACCGCCGGTGATTCTCCACGATCAGCAGATCGTCGATCGGCCATGTGGGCGGGGTCCACGATCGCACTTCGATGGTTTTCCTGCCGGATGCGATCGCCTGGCCCCAGGGCGCGACGACGGACAGGGCCTGAATTTTCCGTGTCGCCATTTGACGCGTGCTTTCATCGCAGGTTCGTCGGCGCAATATCCGCTCGGCTGACGGCCCACGTCACGCCGGGGGCGGCCCGGCACAGACGGTCGCGGTAGACGGGCAGGTAGGGGCGCTCGGTCTGGGTGTGGCCGGCGAGGATGACGCCGATGCCTCGCTGCTGGGCCGCGAGCACGTCGTGATGCCGCATCTCGCCGGTGATGAAGAAGTCGATGTCGGCTGCGCGGATTGCGTCATCGAGCAGGCTGGCACCCGCGCCGGCACACAAACCCACGCGTTGCATCGAGCGGCCCCTGCCGCGTCCCGCCGGCTCGGCCACTTCCAGGTGGCGCACGCCCAGATGCTTCTTGAGCCGTTGCGCCAGCGTCGCCAGCGTCACCGGCCGATGCAGGGCGACGATACGGCCTTGGCCGGCCACCGGTTCTGATGGGGTTGCCGACAGCGGCGGGGGAGGCGGGACCTGCAAGGGGATGATGTCAAACGCAGGCTCCTCATATGGATGTGCCTGCCGCAGCGCTGCCACGACCTGGGACAGACAATCCCTGCGACAGATCATCTCGACGCGCAGTTCCGGTACGCGCTCCAGTCGGCCGGGCTTGCCGACGGCCGGGTGGGTCGTGGCGTTGCCGCGGAACGTGCCCTCGCCGGCGGCCGCGAACGAGCAGTCGCCATACGCCCCGATGCAGCCCGCCCCAGCCTTCCACATGGCGGCTTGAACGACATGGGCCTGTTCCGGGGGCACGAATGTCACGAGCTTGACCGGGCACGCCTCGCCGTGCCCCGCAGGACGAATCGCCCGCACCTCCCCCGCGCCCACGCCGGCCGCCAGCCAATCGTTGACGCCGCCCATGGCTGCGTCCAGGGCCGTGTGCGGGCTGTAGATCGCCACGCGCTGCTCGGCCGCCCGCAGGATAAGCCGCTGCTTCGGCTCCAGAGCCGTCAGAGCGGCCAGCGGCTCGAAGATGGGTGGATGGTAGGCGACGATCAGATCGGCCTTGTGGCCCCCCCTGCGGCCGCCCAGAGCCTCGGTCAAAACGGCGTCGGTCAGGTCGATGCACAGCAGCCCTCGCCGCACGGGCCGCGACGGGTCGCCCACCGTCAGGCCCGCTTTGTCCCAAGGCTCGGCCAGCGCCAGCGGGGCCAGTTGATCCAAGATGTCCAGCAGCTTCGCCAGCTTCATGGCGCCCAGCTTACCGGACCAGCCAATGGGCCGTCGAGGCGTGCCAGGGGCCAGCCGGGGTGCGATTCTGAAGCATTTGCGGCCCGATGGTCGATGCAAAGGCGTGACGGACCATTGACAGAAGGCTGCTATGCAACGCGCCGAACCAAGCTCCGCCAGCGCCTCCGCGCCTCCCGCCGCTGACACGCCGCAGCCGCAGTCGCAGCCGGGGCCGGTCATTGCGGGTGTGGATGGCATTGAGGGCCTGCCGCCGCAGGAGAAGCTGGCCGCCCTTCGCCGTGTCCAGTTGCAGGCTGAGCAGCGCATTCGTCTGGGCATGCAGCTTTTCAAGGCGGCTGAAGCCCACGTGACCGGTCAGCAGGGCATCGTCGAGGATCTGCGCCAGGCCCAGGAGCAACTCCGCGAGGATCTGCACAGCGACGTGGCCCGCAGCTTCCGCAGCTATGACGAATGGATGGCCGAGTTCGGCGGGCGCATCACCGATCGCATGGAGAAGATGGAGTCGCGCATCGAGCAGCTCCAGCACCGCTGGACGGAGATCGAGAAGCGCATCAACCAGATGGTCAAGCGCGCCGAGGCCCTGGTCGAACAGAGCCGCTGCCTGCTGGAGACCGGTGTATCCAACATCGCCAAGCGCGAAGTGGCCCAGGCGCGACAGAACTGCCCCCCGGCTACCCCGGCTGTCCCGGCCGCTGCATCCAAATCGTCCACCGTGGCCGCTGCGCCCAGGACGGGTGCGTCAGCGTCGGATCAGTTCGCGCCAGCGCGCCCGTCGCGCCGTCCCGTCGCGCCGCCAGCGGAGGATGCACCCACCGAGTCGGTGTACCTCAAAGTCATCGATCAGGTCCGCAAGCAGACGAC